>NZ_MPOB01000008.1 GCF_002148795.1 Oceanibaculum nanhaiense
CAGGATACGACAGACAGCTAAACCTACAGGCCGCCGCCCACGCATCCCTTCTCAGAATATTAACTTGTCAATGAGCGACACCATCACCCCCGGCATATTAGGCGCCGGCCGCACCGAAGCGATTTGTGATGGCGTTTCCGCGAACCGGCGTGACGCCGAAGCGGAGAAGAGAACTTAGAGAGAGATGCTCGATTGCGCAAGCGTTTTTTTCTCTCCCGCCGCGGCGCTGAACCTTCGAGAAGGCCGCCATCGCCGTGGCGGGGCGGAGATATAGAGAGGCCTGTCCGGCTTGTCCAGACTCAATTTTCATTTTCTTTACAGCCACGAAAATTCTCTACAATTTGAGGCATGATGATGGCTAACCTACGGTGTATAGTAGGTTGCATCTTATGAGCGAACATCATTGTGGCCCGGCCGCAAGAGCAGGAGACCAAAACGCATGCGCCGTCCGACCGCCCGCGCCGCCAGCCGTGCCGCCAGAACCGCTTTCGTTCTGTCCCTTTTCAGCCTCGGCATCGTGCTGTCGGGCTGCACCCTCGCCGATATCGGGGGCAATACGAAGACGGTCCGCACCTCGGCACCCAGTTCCGGCGACGACAAGAACGGCAGCCCGACGCCACCGCCCGCCTTCTCGCAGTTCAGCGACGTGCCGGTGCCGGCCAATGCGCGAATGGATCTGGACAAGACCATCATCCTGGGGGCGGAGGATGGCTGGATCGGGCGCCTGGCGCTGACCACCAGCTATCCGCTGACCGAGATGTATTCCTTCTACGAGCGCGAAATGCCGAATTTCAGCTGGGACCGCATCACCGTGGTGCGGTCCTCGGTCACCACCATGACCTATTCGCGCGGCGGCCGCATCGCCACCATCACGCTGCAGCCCAGCGGCAGCAGCTCCAGCATCGTCGATTTCACCGTCTCGCCCTACAAGCAGGCGAGCAAATAAGCCCGTCCGGATACCCTTATAAAATACCCAGCGCGCGCAGCTCGGCCTCCATCTCCGCCGGCAGATCGTCGCCACCGCCGCCGGTACGGTCCGGCGGCGCATCCTTCGCCGTCAGGTAGCGCCAGCCCTGGAAGGCACGGCAGGGGCGGGCCTCGGTTTCCACCAGCGCCTCATCCAGCAGGATGGCGCAGCGCCTTATGCCTTCCTGCGGGTCCAGCACCTCCTCGAATCCGGCGATCGGCTGGCGCACCCGAATAATTCCCTTGATCACCCAGTAGAGCGAGCCGCCATCCAGCACCTCGCTGGATCGGCGCGGCCAGCTGCGCGTGACATGGCGCAATTGCGGAGTCTCGCCGGCGGCGTGCATCAGCGCCAGCCGCTGGGCCTGCCAGTCGCGCAGTTCGGCGAGTTCGTCCACGCCGACGCACAGCTTGATGAGATTCAGCGGCATGAATCCGAAACTCCTAGAGCAGGAAAGCAGGCAGGGACAGCTCGCCCAGCGCCACCCACCAGAGATAGTCGAGCGGGATCAGCAGCGCCCAGGTCAGCGCCACCAGCGGCAGGGTGACCCTGGCCGCCTGCCGCATCGGCACGCCGCCAACCTGCAGCGCCACCAGCACCGGCGGCACCTGATAGGGCAGCACCAGGGTGGAAAAGCCCAGCACCTGCAGCATCAGCACCTGCTCCAGACTCATCCCCGTCGCCGTGGCGATATCCCCGGCGATCGGCGACAGGATGGCTGGAATGCCCGGCATCGTCGCCACCATGCCCAGCACCATTCCGATGGCCGACAGCGCGAAGAAATTATAGGCGTCCGCCCCGTATTCCAGATGCACCGCGTCGAGCAGCAGGTGGGACAGAAAATCGCCGACGCCGCTGGTCGCCACCAGCGCGCCCAGCCCGAGAATGCCGGCAACGTAGAACAGCGGCCCCATCTGTACGTCAGTGCGGAAGCCCTGCGGCGTGACGATGGCGATCATCGGCATCAGGCAGGCGACACCGGCTGCCAGCGAGATCCAGGCCGGCGAAATGCCGTGCAGCGTGTCGGTGACGAAGAAGGCCAGTGCGAGACCGAGAATGATGGCGAGGTTGCGTTCATCGCCATTCAGCTTCGTGCGCGGTGCGGGCGGCGGCTGGTCGCCGCGCACCCGGTCCGGGAAGATGCGGCAGATCAGCCAGACCAGCAGCGCCGATTTCAGCGCGCCCAGCACCGGGAAATGCAGCAGCAGATAGTCGAAATAGGTGATGGTGATGCCGTGATAGGCCTCGGCGGCACCGGCCAGCACATTGTTCGGCACATTGGCCGGCAGGATCGCAGCCGGCCCCAGGAAGCTGGACAGCGCCACCGCCACCACCATGCCGGTGCGGCCATTGCTGCCGGGCTCGAAGCCCATCCGGTCGGCCAGCGCCAGGAAGATCGGCACCAGCAGCAGCACGCGCCCCATGGTGGACGGCATCAGGAAGGCCAGCGCCAGTGACACCAGCACCACGCCGGTGATGAGCCGCGGGTAGGAACCGGCGAGCCGGGCCACCAGCAGCTCCGCGATGCGGCGCCCAAGCCCGGTGCGCTGCACCCCGGCGGCGATGATGAGGCCGCCGAACACCAGCCACAGCGCGCCGGCGGAAAAGCCGGAGAACACCACACCCGCGGGCGCCACCTTGAAGATCATCGCCAGCAGGAAGAAGCTGACTGCCGTCAGATATTCCGGCAGCGCGCCAACCGCCCAGAAGCCGATGGCGAAGATTGTCAGCGCGGCGGCGGCGGAAAATCCGGCGGGGGCGCCCTCCGGCGCCGGCAGGAACAGCACCAGCAGCGCCGCTGCCAGCACCAGCAGCGTCGGCAGGCGTTTCGTCAGGGCAGCCACCATGCTCAGGTCGCCCGCTTGCCGGCGATGGCGCAGGCGACCCTTGAGGAAGGCGGCCGGCCCAGCGCCTTTGAGATGAACAGCGCGGCATCGACCAGCGCATCCAGATCCACGCCGGTTTCGATGCCCAGCCCGTCCAGCATATAGACCACATCCTCGGTGGCGACATTGCCGCTGGCCCCCTTGGCATAGGGGCAGCCGCCCAGCCCGGCGACCGAGCTGTCCACCACAGCGACGCCGAGATCCAGCACGGCATAGATATTGGCCAGCGCCTGGCCATAGGTATCGTGGAAATGCACCGCCAGCCGGTCCATCGGCACGGCACGGGCCACCCGCTCGACCAGTGCCGCCGCCTTGCCCGGCGTACCGACGCCGATGGTGTCGCCCAGCGATACCTCGTAACAGCCCATCGCCATCAGCTCGGCGGACAGGCCGGCCACGACATCGGGCGGGACATCGCCCTCATAGGGACAGCCCAGCACGCAGGAGAGATAGCCGCGCACCCGCAGGCCATTGCCAAGCGCGCTTTCCGCCACCGGGCGGAACCGATCCAGGCTCTCGGCGATCGAGCAGTTGATGTTCTTGTTCGAGAAGCTCTCGGTGACGGCGCCGAAAATGGCGATTTCATCGACCCCGGCGGCAAGCGCCGCCTCCAGCCCCTTCATGTTCGGCACCAGCACCGGATAGGAGACGCCCTCCTTGCGGCGGATGCCCGCCATCACCTCGGCGCTGCCGGCCATTTGCGGCACCCATTTCGGCGACACGAAGCTGCCCGATTCGATGACTGGCAGGCCGGCATCACTCAGCCGGTCGATCAGCGCGATCTTCACGCTGGCCGGCACCGGCTGCGATTCGTTCTGCAGCCCGTCGCGCGGGCCGACCTCGACGATCTTCACACGGGACGGAAAGGCCATGGCTGCAATCCTCACTAACGATTTTTGCCGGCATTCTAGGTCGAGGCAGGCCATTGCTACCACCGGCAATGCGCGAACGCTGCTATGCCGCCCGCAGGTTAGCGGCCTGCGCTCCGCAGGGCTTCGGCCAGCGCGCAGAATTGGACAATCGACAGCTGCTCGGCGCGCAGGGTCGGGTCGATGCCGGTCGCGGCCAGCAGGGGCAGCGGATCGACGCCCAGGGTTTTCAGGCTCTGCCGCAGCATCTTGCGGCGCTGCCCGAAGGCCGCCGCCGTCACCCGTTCCAGCAGGTTCTTCTCTGCCGGGGCCAGCGGCTGCGGCCGGGGCACCAGATGCACGACACTCGAGGTAACTTTCGGCGGCGGCGTGAAGGCGCGCGGCGGAATGTCGAACAGCAGGTCGGCCGCGCACAGCCATTGCACGATGACCGAAAGCCGGCCATAGGCCTCCTCCCCTCGGCCGGCGCGCAGGCGTTCCGCCACCTCCTTCTGGAACATGAGAGTCATGCTCTCCAGATTCGGCAGAATATCCAGCCAGCCGATCAGCAGCGGCGTCGCCACATTGTAGGGCAGGTTGGCGACGATGCGGCGCGGTGCCGGCCCCAGTGCCGTGACATCGACGGTCAGCGCGTCGGCCTCAATCAGCGTCAGCCGCCCCGCTGCCGCCTCGACCAGCGGCTGCAGCGCAGCGATGCAGCGCCGATCGCGCTCGATGGCGACGACATGGCGCGCCCCGGCCAGCAGCAACGCGCGGGTCAGGCCGCCCGGACCCGGCCCGACTTCGATGACGGTGCCCTGTGTCAGATCGCCCGCCGAGCGCGCGATGCGGCCGGTCAGGTTCAGGTCGAGCAGGAAATTCTGGCCAAGTTGCTTCTTGGCGCCGAGATCGTTGGCGGCGATGACATCGCGCAGCGGCGGCAGCGCGGTAATCGCCGTCAGCACCTCATCCATTATGTGATCGGGCATGGCGCGCCGCCATCTCGCCCGCCATCCGCAAGGCAGCCAGCAGGCTGGATTCGTTGGCCTTCCCGGTGCCGGCCAGGTCCAGCGCCGTGCCGTGATCCGGCGAGGTGCGGATGAAGGGCAGGCCCAGCGTCACATTCACCCCGCCATGGAAATCCAGCGTCTTGATCGGGATCAGCGCCTGATCGTGATACATGCACAGCGCCGTGTCATAGCCACGTCGCGCATCCTCATGGAACAGCGTGTCGGCGGACAGTGGCCCGAAGACCTCGATCCCGTCCTCCCGCAGTGCTGCGATGGCCGGGGCGACGATCTCCACATCCTCGCGCCCGATGGTGCCGCCCTCCCCGGCATGCGGGTTCAGGCCGGCAACCGCGAGGCGCGGGCGCTCCAGCCCGAAATCGCGGCGCAACGCCGCCGCGGTGATACGCCCGGCGGAAACGATCAGCTCGGTCGTCAGCAGCGCCGGCACGCTGGCCAGCGGCACATGCACCGTCACCGGCACCACGCGCAGCTGCGGGCAGGCCAGCATCATCACCACATCGACGCCGCCCGCCAGATACGCCAGATAATCGGTGTGCCCGGCATGGACGAAGCCGGCCTGATAGAGCGTCTGTTTCTGGATCGGGTTGGTGACCACGGCCCCGGCCCTGCCCGCCCGCACCAGTTCGACCGCGTAGTCGATGGCGCGGATCACAGCCGGCGCATTCGCCGGATCGGGCCGCCCCGGCACGACCGGCACGGCCAGCGGCACGGGCAGCACCGGCAAGGCGGAGGCGAACAGGCCGATGGCCTCCTCCGGCGCCGCGATGGCCGCCACAGGAACAGTGACGCCGATCTGCGCCGCCAGCGCCGTCAGCCGCTCGGGATCGTCCAGCAGGAAGAAGGGGACTACTCCCCCCTCGCCGCGCCTGAGCCAGGCCTTCAGCGCAATCTCGCCCGCAATCCCGGCGGGTTCGCCCATGGTGAGGGCAAGCGGCAAGGCGGCCGGCATGGACTAGATCCGGATGTCGATGAAGGCCGCCCGCTTCAGGTCGCGCATCAAGCGGCGCGCCAGAACCTCCAGCTTCTCATTCTCGAGGCGCTGACGGATTTCCGGGCGCGAGGGCAGGTCGCTCATCACCGATTCGCGCTCGCAGACGACAAAAATTGAGATGCCGCCGGGCAGCGGCACCGGCGCGCTGGCGCTGCCGACCGCCACCTGGGCGACGGCATCGCGGATGGCCGGCGACAGATCGCCCTGGCGCACCCGGCCGAGATCGATGGGGTCCGGTGCGTCGAGGCTTTTCGCGACATCTGCCAGCGTCTCGCAGCCTGCCGCCCTGGCGACGGCGGCGCGCATCCGCTCGGAGATTTCCGTCACCCGCTCCGGCGGTGCGTCGAGCGGCACGGGCAGGGCGATCTGGCGCAGCGTGACCATGGCGTCGCTCGGCGGCGCCTGCTCGCGGATGCGGCGATCCTCTACCTTCAGGATATAGAAACCCAGAACGGTGCGGATCGGCTCCGTCACCCGGCCGGCCGGAAGACCGTCAATGGCCTGGGCAAGCGGCTCGTCCAGCACATCCGCGCCGATCCAGCCGATATCCCCGCCGACACGGGCCGATGCACTCTGGCTGAATTGCTGGGCCAGCCCCTCGAACGGTGCCCCCTCGCGAAACTGCGTGACCAGCCGCTCGGCAAAGCTGCGGACCTCCGCCTCGCGTTCGGGCGAATCGACCGGCAGCAGAATCTCCTTCACCAGGATTTCCGGCTTGCCGCGCTGTGCCTCGATCTGCGCCAGATGCTCGTTGATTTCCTCGTCGCTGATCTCGGCGGCGCTGGAAAAACGGCGGGCAACGACACGGCGCCAGGCAAGGGCGGCGGAAAGCTGATCCTCCAGCGTCTTCCTGGGGATGTTCTGCCCTGCCAGCATGGTCGTCAGGCCGCCTGCCGGCATCCGGTTCTGCGCCTCGATGCGCCGGATTGCGTCCGCGACCTCCTGCTCGGGCACGGTGATGCCGACGCGCTGTGCCTCCTGCATCTGCAATTTTTCGTCGATCATGCCGCGCAGCACCTGGCCGGCAAGGCGCTGCCTGTTCTCCCGCGTGTTGGGCAGGCTGGCGCCCAGCAGGGTCAGGGACAGCCGCACCTCCAGGTCGAACAGCGAGATGATCTCGTCATTCACCACGGCGGCGATCCGCAGGCTGCCGCTTTGCGCCGTGGCGGTCTGCAGGAAACCGAGCATGAGCCAGACGCTCATGCACAGGCAAAGCAGGCCGCCGAGAAGGCGCCGGGCCGGGGCAATTGTGGAAGGCCGCGGGAAGGATGAGCGGTAAGGTCGATGCATCATGGCTAGCACAGGTATCCCTGCAATCGATTCGGTGCAAGTCGCGACATGCGCACAGTAGGGTGGCGAATGGTCCCAGGCATCAGAAAAGGGACTGGTTGCTGCCGATGGCGCCGAGATTCTTGAATTCGATGCGGAAGAAGATGCTGTTGTCCGGCTCCAGCCCCACATCGTTGGTGAAGGTTTTGCGGTAGCTGACGCCGATCAGCAGGCATTCATCGGCATAGGCCAGCGTCGCCTGCACCTCGCGCATGCCAGCGTCGTCGCCCATCTCCCGCACTAGGCGCGTGCCGAACCGCCAGTTACGGTCGATCTGCGAGACGAAACCGCCGGAGATTTCCTCGCGCTGGCCGAATTCCGGCGTTTCCGGCTGCTCCGGCAGCTTCACATAGTTCAGATTGACGCGAAACCGCTGCGGCCCGCCATAGAGCGACAATTCATTGCGGGTGATGTCCAGCGACTCGTGATCGAGCCGGAAGCGATAGACCAGATCGAAATAGCGCGAGGGCGATATCTGCAGGCGGCCGACATAGTCGGAGAAATTATCCTCCAGGCCGGTGCCGCGGTCATAGGTGGAATCCTCGCGCAGCCTGTAGCTTTGCCCCAGGAACAGGCTGCTCTGGCCGCCGCCATCGCCATACAGGCCGAAATTCATGCCGTAATCGACGCGCGTGCCGCTGGAGACCCGGTCGGTGCCGGAATAGCGGTTGGATCGGAACAGGTTGGTCGCATCGAAAATCAGCGCCTGGCTGTCCTCATTCGCGATATCGTCCGGATTGCTGCCATTCGGGCTGGCGACGAAATTCACAATCGGTTCGACAAGCTGCCGGACCGAGCCGACATCGCGCACGAAGGGATAGCGCCAGCCAAGGCTGACCTGCGGAAAGACGCGGCCCGTCTCGCCGCTGAGATCACGGTTCGGGTTCGATGGATCGACCAGATCGTCCACCGAATAGAGGTCGGTCTGCACGGTGGCGGACAGGCTGTAAATCTCGCCCGATGGTGCGTAATAGGGCAGGTGCCAGCCGGACAGGAAGGAGATGCGCCGGCTGTCGGCGCCGATCTCCCGGGTCAGCGACAGGGCGGTCGCATCCAGCGTGAAGTAACTGCCATTCGGGTCCGGCGCGGTGCGCATGCGGTGCTGCGCATAGGGGGCGACGAGCGGCATCTGTTCGTCAACGTCGAAGGAACGCAGCCCCTGGAAGGAATAGGAGGCAACCGAGGTATAGGCCATCGGCGCGAAACGCTCGGCATAGACCCGGCTGGTCAGCACATCGCGCGAATCCAGCCTGTAGCGCTTCAGATAGGTGCGGTCGCTGACCCGCTCGACATCGAAGCCGGCGCGCCAGCGGTCCGTCAGGTGAAAGATGCCCTCACTGTCGATATGGCCCTTGGCAACCTTGTCGCCGGTCTCGCGCCCGACCTCGCGCTCGTCGAGATAACCAATGCTGCCGGCCAGCGTCACCTCGCCGAAATAGAAACGGTGACGGTATTCGCCCAGCAGCATTTCCCCCTCCTCCGACATGTAGATCGGCTCCAGGGTCATGTCGTTCTGCGGCGAGAAGGTATAGTAGTAGGGTAGCCCGAACACCGCCCCCAGATCGTCGGAGAAGCCCAGGCGCGGCACCAGCACGCCGCTGCGCCGGTCCACCGTCGGGTCTGGATGGCTGAAATAGGGCATGTAGGCGACGGGAAAACCGGCGATTTCCATCACCGCGTCCTCATAGACAAGGTCTTTCGTTTCCTCGTCATGCACCACCTTGCGCGCCTTCAGCTGCCACAGTGGCGGGCGGGTCGGATCCTTGGCGCACAGATCGCAGGGCGAATAGACAGCCTGGTTCATCTCCTTGCGGGTGCCGCCGATGCGCCGGGCACTGTTCGCGGCCAGCCGGGAATTATCGGTCAACAGCACGCGCAGCTGGTCGATGAAGCCGTCGCGCAGATCGCCGGTCAGTTCGACATAATCGGCGAAGACGACCTCCCCGCTTGGCTCCACCAGCACGATATTGCCGGTCGCCGTCACCTGGTCGGTCTTCTGATTGTAGGTCACCAGATCGGCGCGCAGCACCCGGTCATTCTGCGACAGCTCGACATTGCCGCGCGCGGTGACTGTCATCAGCTTGTCGTCATAATCCAGCGTGTCGGCTGTAAACAGCACCGGCGGCTCCTGGCTCTCGCCCTGCCCCAGCCCTTGGCCCTGGCCCGGGCCCTGCTGCTGGGCATGACCGGTCCACGGCGTCAGCAGCAGCGCGCCCAGAAACAGCATGAAGAAAAAGGCGATGCGGCACGGCGACACGGGTTCAGCCATCCTCCAGATGGAACAGCATGGACACCCCGAACAGCAGGCTGACGGTCGCCGGCGTCCAGGCAGACAGAGTCACGGGAATGCGCCCGGACAGGCCGAGCGCATAGATCAGATCGCTAAAGAAATACAGAATGAAGCCAACAAGCAAGCCGCCGGACGCGATGGCCAGCGTGCCGCCATGCCTTGTCAGCCGCAGCGAGAAGGTGGCCGCCACCAGCACCATCGCGCAGAGCAGCAGCGGGCTGGCCAGCAGCGAATGCAGATAGAGCCTGTGTTTCTGGGCCGAAAAGCCGGCCTGCTCCAGAATTTCGATGAACCGCGGCAGCTCCCAGAACGACATGGTTTCCGGCGCGGCGAAACTTTCCTGAAGATTCTCCAGCGTCAGATCGGTGGTCAGCCGGTAGCTCTCCAGCAGGTGCGCGGCACCCCCCTCCTCCCGGATCGACACATCGCTGAATTGCCAGGCGCCAGGCACCAGCCGCCCCCGCAAGGCATCGATCCGACCCGTGAAATGTTCTTCCTTATTGTAGAGGAAGACAATGATGCCCTGGAATTCCTGGCTGGCCTGATCCACCCCCTGGGCATGCAGGATGGAACTCCCCTCCTCCGTCGATTGCCGCAGCCACAGCCCGGTATCGGACACCGCCAGCAGATTGGTGCTCCAGTCGAGATGCGTGCGTTCGAGGAATTCGTAGCGCGCCGTCAGGATCGAGGCGAACGGGTTGAACAGCGTTACCCGGAAGCCGCCGATCAGCAGCGCGCACAGCAGCGCCGGCATCAGGAACTGCCACACCGACACGCCCGAGGCGCGGGTCACCACCAGCTCCTGCGTGCGGGTCAGCCGGCTGAAGGACAGCAGGGCCGCGAACAGCATGGCAAAGGGCAGGATGATCTGCGCCATGTTGGGCTGCTTCAGCAGCGCCATGGCCAGCACGGTCTGCAGCCCGACATCCTCATGCGAGGCGGAGCGGCGCAGCAGCTCCACCATGTCACCGACCAGCACGACAAGCAGGATCGACAGGAACACACCGGCGAACTGCAGCAGGAAGTGCCGCGCGAAATAGAAGGAAAGCGTCAGGGACAGGCGGGTTCTCATCGTGGCCATCGCTCAGCGCACGCTCGCCGGATCGGCGAAAGCCGGCGGGCGGCGGCGGCGGCGCACCAGCACATAGAGCCCGGCCAGCGCCGGCAGCAGCGCCGGCAGATACAAAAGCCAGACCGCCGCCACATTGCGCTGCGCCAGCGACATGGCGGCGAAAAACAGCGCCTGGCAGGCAAGCACAATGACCACGGCGGCCAGCACCCGCGCGGTCCGCCCCCGGCGCGAGAATTCGCCGCTGAACAGGGCCGCCAGTCCGACCATCGCGAAACCGATGGTCAACAGCGGGCTGGCCAGCCGGTTATGCACCTCGGTGATCAGCCGGTTGCGGAACCGCACATCGTCGGGATCGTCGCTCACCGTCAGCAATTCCATCAGGAAGCGCTCGCGCGGCTCGCGCCAGCGCCCGGCAAATTCCTGCTGCATGGTGCCGATCTCGACGGTATAGCGGTCGAAATAGAGCGTGTTCAGCCGGCCCTGCGTGTCGCGGGTCTGCCGGTTACCGTTCACCATCACGACGCGCGGCCCTTCGTCGGTGATGACCAGCGCCCCCTGCTCGGCGATCAGTGTCTCCGGCTTCTCGGCATCCCGCCCGTCATGGATCAGGATGCCGAAAAGCTGGCCATCGCTGTTCTGCCGGCGGATGAAGACGGTCAGCCGGTCGCCGACGCTGGTGAACACACCCTCGCGCAGCAGCACGTTGGAAAAATTGTTGCGGATCTGGAACTGCAGGTCCTTGAAGTCGCGATAGGCCGCCGGCATGAAATACAGCATGATCGCATAGCCGATGACGGTCACGCCCAGCGCACAGGCCAGCGCCGGCCGCGCCAGCGACAGCGGCCCCACGCCGGAGCCGAACATCACCACCATCTCGCTGTCGCTCATCATCCGGTTATAGGTGAACAGGATCGCCGCGAAACAGGCGACCGGCAGCACCAGCGCCAGGAACTGCGGCAGCAGCAGCACGGTGAGATACAGGAAGGTGGTGATTGGCAGCCCGCGATTGACGATCAGGTCGATGAGGCGCAGCGACTGCGTCAGCCAGATCGCCGCCGTCAGGCAGACCAGCACGAAAAAGATCGCGACGACCAGCTGCCGGACAATATAGCGATCGATGCGACGAACCATGCTGAGCGCTGTTGCCTTGAATTCCGGGCGATTCCTCGTGCCCCGGCGGGGCTTCGAAGTCGGGGTATCCGAGTTTACCGTGTCCGTAAAGGCTTTTCGCTGGTTTTCTGCGGCATTACGTAATGCAGTATGGGGACGTAATGCAGTATGGGGGACTGCAGCGGCAGCGGCCGCTGTGTTATAGACGCATGACGCCTGCACCACACGCCCGCACCACCGGGTTCGGGCACCCTGTTTAACGTCCAAGGCCGAGGCCCAAGGGGAATATGAAGATGAAGATCGGTTTCGCGAAGCATGACCTGCCCAGGAAGGGTGCCCTCGTCATCGGCATTCTGGAAGACCGCACGATGGGCGCGGCCGCCGCCGATATCGACCACCGCACCGGCGGCGCGCTGACCCGCGCCATGGCGGCCAGCCGCTTCACCGGCAAGGCGCACCAGACCCTGGCCATCCTCGCCCCCTCGGGTATCGACGCCTCGCGCATCCTGCTCTATGGCGTCGGCAAGGCCGATGACATCGCCCCGCGCTGGGCCGAGGATGCCGGCGGCGGCATCTATGCGGCGCTGGCCGGCAGCGGCGAGACCGAAGCCGCGATCTGGGTCGAGGCCGGCCCGGCCTCGGAGGCGGAGATCGCCGCCCACATGGCCTATGGTGCGCAGCTGCGCAGCTACCGCTTCGACAAATACCGCACCAAGGAGAAGGCCGAGGACAAGCCGAGCCTGAAGAAGCTGGCCGTGCTGACCGAGCGCGCCTCGGAAGCGAAGAAGCTGTTCGCCCCGCTGGAAGCCATCGCCGAGGGCGTATTCCTGACCCGCGACGTGGTGTCGGAGCCGGGCAACATCATCTACCCGGAGACACTGGCGGACGAGGCCAAGAAGCTGACCGACCTCGGCGTCGAGGTCGAGGTGCTGGGCCAGAAGGAAATGAAGAAGCTGGGCATGGGCGCACTGCTGGGCGTAGCCCAGGGCAGCGTGCGCGAGCCGAAGCTGGTCATCATGCAGTGGAAGGGCGCGCCGAAATCCAAGGACAAGCCGCTGGCCTTCATCGGCAAGGGTGTGACCTTCGACACCGGCGGCATCTCGATCAAGCCGGCTGGCGGCATGGAAGAGATGAAGTGGGACATGGGCGGCTCCGGCACCGTCATCGGGCTGATGAAGGCGCTGGCCGGCCGCAAGGCGAAGGCCAATGTCATCGGCATCGTCGGGCTGGTCGAGAACATGCCGGACGGCAATGCCCAGCGGCCGGGCGACATCGTCACCTCGATGTCGGGCCAGACCATCGAGGTCATCAACACCGACGCGGAAGGCCGGCTCGTGCTCGCCGACTGCCTGTGGTACTGCCAGGACCGCTTCAAGCCGCGCTTCATGATCGATCTCGCCACCCTGACCGGCGCCATCATCATCTCGCTGGGCCATGAGCATGCCGGCATGTTCGCCAGCGACGACACGCTGGCCGAGCAGATTGCCGGCTGTGGCAAGGAAATCGGCGAGACGGTCTGGCACATGCCGATCGGCGATGCCTACGACAAGGAACTGAACACCGATTCGGCTGATATGAAGAATGTCGGCGGCCGGCCCGGCGGTTCCATCACCGCCGCCATGTTCCTGAAGCGCTTCACCAACGACGTGCCCTGGGTGCATCTGGACATTGCCGGCGTCGCCTGGGCCTACAAGGACAAGCCGACCGTGCCGAAGGGCGCGTCCGGCTTCGGCGTGCGGCTGCTGGACCGGCTGGTCGCCACGCATTTCGAGTAAACAGAAAGCAACACCGCCATGACCGATCAGCCCCTCATTTACGAGAAGCGGCCGGACGGCGTGGCGGTGCTGCGCCTGAACCGGCCGGACATTCACAACGCCTTCGACGACAAGCTGATCGGCGAATTGTCGTCGGTCTTGAAGACGGTCGCGCAGGACGATTCCGTCCGCGTGCTACTGCTGGCCTCGGAGGGCAAGAGCTTCTCCGCCGGCGCCGATCTCGACTGGATGCGGCGCATGGCGGCATCCGGCGAGCATGAGAATTTCACCGACGCGATGGCGCTGACCGACATGATGGAGGCGCTGGACCGGATGCCGATGCCGGTGGTCGCCCGGGTGCAGGGCGCGGCGATGGGCGGCGGCGTCGGCCTGGTGGCCTGCTGCGACATCGCGATTGCCGCCGACAGTGCGAGCTTCGCCTTCTCAGAGGTGCGGCTCGGCATCATCCCCTCGGCGATCAGCCCTTATGCGGTGCGCGCCATCGGCACCCGCCATGCCCGTCGCTATTTCCTGACCGGGGAGCGGTTCGACGCCGCGACCGCTCATCGTATCGGCCTGGTCCATGAGGTGGTGCCCGCCGACAGGCTGGATGCGACGGTGGACGGCATCCTCGACGCCATCCTGAAATCCGGCCCGCAGGCCACCCGCGCCGCCAAGGATTTGGTGCATCTGGTGGATGGGGTGGAATTCGACGGCAACCTCCGGCGCGAGACGGCGCTGCGCATCGGCCGTATCCGCGCCAGCAAGGAAGGCCGCGAGGGGCTTTCCGCCTTCCTGGAAAAGCGCAAGCCGGACTGGATATCCGAATGACCATTCGCACGCTGCTGATCGCCAACCGCGGCGAGATCGCCTGCCGCATCGCCCGCACCGCGCGGCGCCTGGGCATCCGCACCATCGCCGTCTATTCCGAGGCCGATGCCGACAGCCTGCATGTGGCGAGCTGCGACGAGGCCTGGCCCATCGGCGCCGCCCCGGCGCGCGACTCCTACCTGCGTGGCGATGTGATCCTCGATGTGGCGAAGCGGGCCGGGGCGGATGCGATCCATCCCGGCTATGGCTTCCTGTCGGAGAACGCCGCGTTCGCCAAGGCCTGCGCCAAGGCGGGGATCATCTTCGTCGGTCCGCCGGCCAGCGCCATCGAGGCGATGGGCAGCAAATCCGCCGCCAAGCAGCTGATGGAAAAGGCCAGGGTTCCGCTGGTGCCGGGCTATCACGGCGACAAGCAGGATGCCGCCTTCCTGGAACGCCAGGCCAACCGCATCGGCTACCCCGTCCTCATCAAGGCCTCGGCCGGCGGCGGCGGCAAGGGCATGAAGGTGGTCGAGCAGCCGGCGGATTTTGCCACCCAGCTGGCCTCCGCCAAGCGCGAGGCGGCCGCCTCCTTCGGCGACGAGCAGATGCTGATCGAGAAATATCTGATCCGCCCGCGCCATATCGAAATCCAGATCTTCGCCGACAGTCACGGCAATTGCGTCTCGCTGTTCGAGCGCGATTGCTCGGTCCAGCGCCGGCACCAGAAGGTGATCGAGGAAGCCCCCGCCCCCGGCATGACCGAGGCCCGCAGGCGGGAGATGGGCGACGCCGCCGTGGCGGCGGCCAAGGCCATTTCCTATGTCGGGGCTGGCACGGTCGAATTCATCGTCGATGCCGGCGGCGATTTCTTCTTCATGGAGATGAACACCCGCCTGCAGGTCGAGCATCCGGTGACCGAGGCGATCACCGGCCTCGATCTGGTCGAGTGGCAGCTGCACGTGGCGGCAGGCGAGTCCTTGCCGCTGGCGCAGCAGGATCTCGGCATAAACGGCCATGCCTTCGAGGCGCGGCTCTATGCCGAAGACCCGTCCCGCGATTTCGTGCCGCAGACCGGGCGGCTGGCCGCGCTGCGCTTTCCCGACGCCGGCGTGCGCATCGATACCGGCGTGCGCGAGGGCGATACGGTCTCGGTGCATTACGACCCGATGATCGCCAAGCTGATCGTCCATGGCGCCGACCGGGCGCAAGCGCTGGACCGGCTTTCCCGCGCGCTTGAAGCGACGAAGATCGCGGGCCTCGCCACCAATATCGGCTTTCTGGCAGCACTTGCCCGCCATCCCGCCTTCGCGGCCGGCGATGTCCATACCGGCTTTATCGGCGAGCACGAGGCCGATTTGCTGCCCCCTGCCCGCCCGGCGGAGGACACGCATCTGGCGCTGGCCGCACTGGCCTTCATGGCCGACCGCAAGCGCCAAGCGGAAGACTCCGCCGCGCGCTCCGGCGATCCATCCTCGCCCTGGAACCGTGTCGATGGCTGGCGGCTGAACGATGACGCGCATCACTCCTTACGCTTCCGCGATGGCGAGGATGAGCGCGTAGTCACGCTGCATTTCCGCCGCAACGGTTTCGTCCTCGATCTGCCGGGCGGCAGCGTTCCGGCGCAGCTGCTGGCCGACGAAAACGGCGATATGATCGTGACACTGGATGGCGTGCGCCGCACCGCCACGGTGATCCGCGACGGGCTGGACTACTGGGTGCTTCCCGGTGCTGGACAGCCGAACCGGCGGCTCAGCCTGATCGACCCGGTGCTGGAGGCCGAGGCGATGGCCGAGGGGGCCGGCGCGCGCTTCACCGCGCCGATGCCCGGCAAGATCGTGCAGGTGCTGATTACGGCTGGTGCGAAGGTCGCCAAGGGCGCCGCCCTGATCGTCATGGAGGCGATGAAGATGGAACACACCATCGCCGCCCCCGCCGACGGCACGGTCGCGGAACTGCATTACGGCACCGGCGACCTGGTCGAGGAAGGTGCCGAACTGCTGCGCTTCGAGGCGGCGAAGGGTTAGGCAGCCCCTTCTCCTATCGTCACCCTCGGGCTTGACCCCCAATACACTCCATGGGGTCCAGAGAAGCGGCGCCGTTCGCTGGATGGTCGGGTCAAGCCCGACCATGACGAGAGAAATTGGACCTCACAGCTCCCGCGCCTTGTCGCGCAGGGCGAATTTCTGCACTTTGCCGGTGCTGGTCTTTGGCAGTTCGCCGAACAGCACGGTCCTGGGCACCTTGAAACCGGCCAGATGCTGACGGCAGAAGGCGATAATCTCCTCTTCGCTGGCGCTCTGGCCCGCCCGCAGGGTCACGAAGGCGCACGGGCTCTCGCCCCATTTCTCGTCCGGCCTTGCCACCACGGCGGCCTCCAGCACGGCGGGATGACGGTAGAGCACGCCCTCCACCTCGATGGTCGAGATGTTCTCGCCGCCGGAGATGATGATGTCCTTGGACCGGTCCTTCAGCTCGACATAGCCGTCCGGGTGCAGCACGCCCAGATCGCCGGTATGGAACCAGCCGCCCTTGAACGCCTTGCCGGTGGCGGCCGGATTCTTCAGATAGCCTTTCATCACCACATTGCCGCGCATGAACACCTCGCCCATGGTCGCCGCGTCGGCCGGCACCGGAGCAAGCGTTTCCGGATCGGCCACCATCAGCCCTTCCAGCACCGGGTAGTTCACGCCCTGGCGCGCCTTGATGCGGGCCTGCTCCTCGACCGGCAACTCGTTCCATTCCGGCTGCCAGGCGCAGACCACCACCGGGCCATAGACCTCGGTTAGCCCATAGACATGGGTGACCTTGATGCCCAGCGCCTCCATGCCCTGGATGATAGTGGCGGGCGGCGGGGCGGCGGCGGTCATCATCTCCACATTCTGCGGGAAGTCGCGGCGGTCTTCCGGCTTCGCGTTCACCAGCAGCCCCATGACGATCGGCGCGCCGCACAGATGGGTGACGCCATGATCGGCAAAGGCATCGTAGATCGCCTTCGCCTCCACCCGGCGCAGGCAGACATGGGTGCCGGCCTGGGCCGTGACCGTCCAGGGGAAGCACCAGCCATTGCAGTGGAACATCGGCAGGGTCCACAGATAGGCGGCATGGCGCGGCATGTTCCAGGCCAGCACATTGCCCAGCGCGTTCAGATAGGCGCCGCGATGGTGATAGACCACACCCTTCGGATCGCCGGTCGTGCCCGATGTGTAGCTCAGCGAGATCGCGTCCCACTCGTCTTCCGGCAGGCTCCAGGCGAAATCCGGGTCGCCGCCGGCGATGAACGCCTCGTAATCCATGCTGCCCAGACGCTCGCCCGGCCCGTCATAGAGCGGATCATCGATATCGATGACCAGCGGCCGCACCCTGACCTGCCGCAAGGCGGCGGCCACCGTGCCGGCGAATTCCCGGTCGGTGATCAGCACCTTGGCCTCGCCATGCTCAAGCGTGAAGGCGATGGTCGCCGCGTCCAGCCGCGTGTTCAACGCATTCAGCACCGCACCGGCCATCGGTATGCCGAAATGGCACTCGACCATTTCCGGCACGTTGGGCGCCATCACCGCCACCGTGTCGCCCTTGCCGATACCGTGTCGCGCCAATGCCGAGGCCAGCCGGCGGCTGCGCTGATAGACCTCCCGCCAGGTGCGTTTCAGCCCCCCATGCACCACGCCGATGCGCTCGGGATAGACCGTCGCCGTGCGCGCCAGGAAGGATAGCGGCGACAGCGGCGTGTAATTCGCCGCGTTCTTCTCCAGATCCCGTGCGTAAGGGTTCGTCATGCTCGCTTCCTGCCCTGTGTTGATTCTTCTTGGCCGCAAGGCTAGCGGGCGGCGGCGATACTGGCAATGCGGGGCGCGCCTACCGCTTTCCCGGAAAGCCCCTGCCCTTCAGTATGGCGGCATCGCCCAGCTTCTTGCGCACCGCATCCATCGCCCCTTCGATCTTCTTCTGCCGCTCGCGGTCGGGATCGACCAGATCGGGCGGGTCGGCGTCGGCGGGATCGGCCAGCGCGCTGGCGCCAATGCCGATCAGCCGGAAGGCTGTGCCGGTCGCCTCCTTCTCCAGCAGCGGCAGGGCGGAGCGATAGAGCCGTTCGGCCAGCAGGGTCGGGCCGTCCAGCCGCCGGCTGCGGGTCAGCAGGCGGAAATCCGCCGTCTTCAGCTTCAGCGTGATGCCGGCGGCGGCGAAGCCCTCGGCTTTCAGCCGTTTCACAAGCTTCTCCGACAGAAGCCACAGGATCGCGCGCAGCGCCTCTAGGTCGGCGATATCGTCGTCGAAGGTGGTCTCGGCGGAAATGCTCTTGGTCTCGCGCTCCGGCTCCACCTTGCGCGCATCGATGCCGCGCGCGAACTGGAACAGCCTTTGCCCCATCGCGCCATAGCGGGCGATCAGCGTGCGCTCGTCCAGCTCCTGCAATTGCGCGATATGGGTGATGCCATCCTTCACCAGCCGCGCCTGCAGGCTCTGCCCGACTCCCCAGATCAGCCCGACCGGCTGGCGGGCCAGGAAATCCCGCGCCTCCGCCCGGCCGACGATGGCGAAGCCGCGCGGCTTGTCGAGATCGGAGGCGATCTTCGCCAGGAACTTGTTGTAGCTGAGGCCGATGGAGACGGTGATGCCGATCTCCTGCTCGATACGCCGCACCAGCAGCGCCAGCGTGTGCGCCGGACTGCCCTTGTGCAGCCTCTCGGTGCCGGACAGATCGAGGAAGGCCTCGTCGATGGACAGCGGTTGCACCAGCGGCGTGGTGTCCAGCATCAGCGCGCGAACCTGCCGCCCGACCGCGCTGTACTTCTCCATATTCGGCTTGATGACCACGGCGTTGGGGCACAGTTTCAGCGCCTTGAACATCGGCATGGCCGAGCGGCAGCCATAGATGCGGGCGATATAGCAGGCCGCCGACACCACGCCGCGCTTGCCGCCGCCGATCAGCACCGGCTTGTCGCGCAAGCTGGGGTCGTCGCGCTTTTCCACGCTGGCATAGAAGGCATCGCAGTCGAGATGGGCGATGGTCAACGTGTCCAGCTCGGCATGGCGGATCAGGCGCGGCGAGCCGCAGGCGGGACAGCGCGGATCAGAAAAGCCCTCTGGCAACACATGGCCGCATTCCCGGCAGAGCCCCGGCAGCCCCCCCTTCGGAAGAGCGGGGGCCGTCATCCCCCGCCCTCCCGCTCGCCCTCCTGCTCCGGCGGCCACAGCCAGGCCGCGCCGCGCACGCCGCTGGAATCGCCATGCACCGGCGGCACCAGGCGGGTCGCCACATGATCGGAGAAGATGTGCCGCCCCCACAGGCGCGGCACCGAGTCATACAGGCGCTGCAGGCCGGACAGGCCGCCACCCAGCACGATGGCGTCGGGGTCGAGCATGTTCACCAGATGCGCCAGCGCGCGCGCCAGCCGCTCCTCATAGCGCCGGAGTGTCGCCTCCGCCGCCGCATCGTCTGCTGCCGCCGCTGCAACGACATCCTCAGCACTCATCGCGATGCCGGTTATCCGCTGGTGATCGGCGGCGAGACCCGGCCCGGACAGGAAGGTCTCGATACAGCCATGGCGGCCGCAATAGCAGGCCGGTCCCGGCCTCTCTGAATCTTCGGGCCAGGGCAGCGGATTATGCCCCCATTCGCCGGAGATCGCGTTCGCCCCGGTCAGCACGCGTTCATTCACCACGATGCCGCCGCCGACCCCGGTGCCGAGGATGACGCCGAACACAATGGACGCACCGACGGCAGCGCCATCCACCGCCTCCGACAGGGCGAAGCAATTGGCGTCGTTGGCCAGCCGCACCGGGCGGCCCAATGCCACCTCCAGATCGCGGTCGAAGGACCGGCCGATCAGCCAGGTCGAATTGGCGTTCTTCACCAGCCCGGTGGCCGGGGAAATCGCGCCCGGAATGCCGATGCCAACCGTGCCGCGCCGGCCCAGCCTGGCTTCCACGCCGGCCACCAGATCGCGGATGGCGGTGACCGTCGCGTCATAATCGCCGCGCGGTGTCGGGATACGCTCGCGCGCCAGCACCGCCCCGGCCGCGCGGTCTCCCGTGCGCCCCCCCACCTGGTCCCCCACCTGCTCCAGGGCGACGATCTCGATTTTCGTACCGCCAAGATCGATCCCGATCCGCATCGCCGTTATTCCCCGCCCGCCGTTCCTGCGCCTATCGTCAGAAAAGCTTGATGGTGTTGCGTAAAATGTACTGTAAGCTGTCCTGCGAGTTCATAAATGTCCGTTCTGTTCGAAAGGGACGGGGACGTCAGGTCGCGCATGGCCGGGGGCGCAAGACCGGGGGCGCGCATGACTGGGGGAACAATGGCGAAGACTGTTCTGATCGTCGAGGACAACGAGCTGAACATGAAACTGTTTCATGATCTGCTCGAAGCGCACGGCTATAATATCCTGCAAACCCGGGACGGCATGGAAGCGCTGAAGATCGCCCGTGACAAGCGTCCCGACCTGATCCTGATGGATATCCAGCTGCCGGAGGTTTCCGGGCTGGAGGTCACAAAATGGATCAAGGAAGATGACCGGCTGAAGGCGATCCCGGTGATTGCGGTCACCGCCTTCGCCATGAAGGGCGATGAGGAGAAAATTCGCGAGGGCGGCTGCGAGGCCTATATCGCCAAACCCATTTCGGTGCAGAACTTTCTTGAGACCGTCCAGAAATTCTTGAACTGACGTGCTATGCCAGGCCGTGTCCTAGTTGTCGATGATGTCGCACCGAATATCCGCCTGCTGGAAGCCAAGCTGTCGGCGGAATATTTCGACGTCATCAGCGCGGCTAACGGCAGCGACGCCCTGCGCCTCGCCGCGAACGACTCCCCCGACCTGATCCTGCTCGATGTGATGATGCCGGGCATGGACGGGTTCGAGACCTGCCGCCGGCTGAAGGCCGATGCCACCACCCATCACATCCCGGTCGTCATGGTCACCGCCCTGTCGGATGCCAGCGACCGCGTGCGCGGCCTGGAGGCTGGCGCCGACGATTTCCTGACCAAGCCGGTGAACGATATCGCGCTGTTCGCGCGGGTCCGCTCGCTGATCCGGCTGAAGACGATGACCGATGAGCTGCGCCTGCGCGAGGAAACCTCGCACCAGCTCGGCCTGATGCTCGGCGTCGGGTCCGAGGCGGTCGATGTGCGGCGCGCCTCGGTGTTGATCGTCGAGGATAATTCCATCGACATCGCCAACATCAGGGAAGTGCTGCAGATCGATTCCGACGATATCGAGACGGCACCCACCGCCGCCGCCGGGCTGGAGGCGGTGCGCAGCGGTGCGCACGACATCGTCATCACCAGCCTCAGCCTGAATGGCGGCGACGCCTTGCGGTTCTGCTCGCAGCTGCGCGCGCAGGAAAAAAGCCGCCAGCTGCCGATCCTGCTGGTTGCCGAAGAAGATGAAATCCAGCGCGTCGCCAAGGCGATGGATATCGGCGTGAACGACTATCTGCTGAAACCGATCGACCGCAACGAGTTGCTGGCCCGCGTGCGCACCCAGATCCGCCGGCGGCGCTATCAGGACCGGCTGCGCGAGAATTATCAGCAGAGCCTGTCGCTGGCGCTGACCGACAGCCTGACCGGCCTGTACAACCGCCGCTACCTCTACAGCCACCTGAAAGGGCTGACCGCGCGCAGCGGCGACAGCCACAAGGACATGTCGATCCTGCTGATGGACATCGACTATTTCAAGCAGGTGAACGACCGGCACGGCCACAGCGCGGGCGATGCCGTGCTGCGCGAGCTGGCCGAGCGGATCATGAAGAATGTCCGCAATTTCGACCTTGTCGCCCGGCTGGGCGGCGAGGAATTCGTCATCGTCATGCCGGATGCCGACCGCACCATCGCCGAGCGCGTGGCCGAACGGCTGCGCACCCGCATATCCGGCGAGGTCTTCCATGCACCGGAGGAGGATGTGGACATCCCGATCTCCGTCAGCATCGGTATCGCCACCAAGCAGGATGACGAGGAATGGGCGCAGGTCGATCCGACCGAGCTGCTGCGCCGGGCCGATATCGCGCTCTATGCGGCGAAGAATGCCGGGCGCAACACGGTAAGGCTCTACGAACCCTCGATGACCATGCCGCGCGGCCAGGAAAAACCGCTGAACGCGGAGTAACCCGCGCCAGCGCTCATTCCTTCTGCGGATAACCGGCATCGTTCAGCCGGCCGCCGATCTCCGTCAGGATTGCCGGATCGTCGATGGTCGCCGGCGTCCGGTAGCTCTCGCCATCGGCAATCTTCTGCATGGTGCCGCGCAGAATCTTGCCGGACCGGGTCTTCGGCAGGCGCTCCACCACCAGCGCGGTCTTGAAGGCCGCGACCGGGCCGATCGCCTCGCGCACCATCTGCACCGCCTCGCGCGCGATCTCTTCATGCGGGCGGGTGACACCGGCCTTCAGCACCATCATGCCCAGCGGCAGCTGGCCCTTCAGCGCGTCGGCGACGCCGATCACCGCGCATTCCGCCACGTCGGGATGGCGCGCCAGCACCTCCTCCATCGCGCCGGTGGACAGCCGGTGGCCGGCGACATTGATGATGTCGTCGGTGCGGCTCATCACGAAGACATAGCCATCCTCGTCGATATAGCCGGCATCGCCGGTCTTGTAGAAGCCGGGGAAGTCCGACATGTAGGAATTCTGGAACCCCTCGTCATTCTGCCACAGCGTCTGCAGGCTGCCCGGCGGCAGCGGCAGCTTCATCACCAGCGCGCCGATCTCGCCGCGCTTCACCGGCTGCGCCGCCGGGTCAACCACCTGCACGTCCCAGCCCGGTACCGGCTTGGTGGCGGAGCCCGGCTTGACCGGGAAACGCTCGATGCCCGTGCAGTTGGCGCAGATCGGCCAGCCGGTCTCGGTCTGCCACCAATGATCGATCACCGGAACGCCCAGCTTCTCCTCCGCCCATTCCAGCGTGTTGGGGTCGCAGCGCTCCCCGGCCAGGAACAGGGCGCGGAATTCCGACAGATCGTGCTGGCCGATCAACCTGCCGTCCGGGTCCTCCTTGCGGATCGCGCGGAAGGCGGTGGGGGCGGTGAACAGCGCCACCGCGCCATGCTTGGCGATGACCCGCCAGAAGGCAGCCGCGTCCGGCGTGCCGACCGGCTTGCCCTCATAGAGAATGGTAGTCAGCCCATAGAGCAGCGGCGCATAGACGATGTAGGAATGGCCGACCACCCAGCCGACATCGGAGGCGGTCCACCACACCTCGCCCGGCTTCATGCCGTAGATGTTCTCCATCGACCAGCGCAGCGCCACCATATGGCCGCCAGTGTCGCGCACCACCCCCTTGGGGATGCCGGTGGTGCCGGAGGTATAGAGGATGTAGGACGGATCGGTCGCCTTCACCGGCACGCAGTCGGCGGGTTTGGCGGCGGCGACAGCCTCCTCCCAGTCGGTGTCCCGTCCGGGCTTCAGTTCCGCCTTCTCCATCGGCCGCTGGTGGATGATGCAGGCTTCGGGCTTGTGGCTGGCCTTGTCGATGGCGGCGTCCAGCAGCGGCTTGTAGGGAATGATTCGCTGCCCCTCGATACCGCAGGAGGAGGAGACGATCAGTTTCGGCCTGGCATCGTCGATGCGGGTTGCCAGCTCGGTCGCCGCGAAGCCGCCAAACACCACGGAATGGATCGCGCCCAGCCGTACGCAGGCCAGCATGGCGACCACCGCCTCCGGCACCATCGGCATGTAGATGACCACCCGGTCGCCCTTGGCCACCCCCTTGGCGGCCAGCGCGCCGGCGAACAGCGCCACCCGGTCGCGCAGCTGCCGGTAGGTCAGCCGCAATTCCATGTTGGTGACGGGGCTTTCGTAGAGCAGCGCCGCCTGATCGCCCCGCCCCGCCGCGACATGGCGGTCCAGCGCGTTATAGGCGATGTTGGTCTCGGCGCCGACGAACCAGCGCGAAAAAGGCGGCTTGTCATTGTCCAGCACGCGGTCCCAGCGCCTGAACCAGTGGATATGCTCCGCTGCCTCTCCCCAGAAACCGTCCGGGTCCGCGAGGGACCGGCGATACGCCTCATCATAGCGTCCCGTCATGACCTGCCGCCTTTTGTTTTGCTGGCGTTTCCTCCCGCCCGCATAAGCGAGCCCGGATATAGTGCGCAAAGCCGCGCAGACAGGCAAGGCGGCTGCTTGCCGCACTTTTGCTCCTTAGGCCGCACACCCTTGTCTGGAGGCTGCGACCGCACATTTAAACATGGCCTCCAATTTCCTATTCCGGACATTCCATGGACAGCGTCACCCAGTTCGCCCTCGGCGCCACCATCGGCGCGGTTGCTCTTGCCCCCAGGATCGGCGCCCGGCGCGCGATCCTCGCCGGCGGCCTGATTGGCACCCTGCCCGACCTCGATGTGTTCCTGCCCTCGGCCGATCCGATCGACGCCTTTGTGACCCATCGCGGCTTCAGCCATTCGCTGTTCGTGCTGACGGCGCTGTCGCCGCTGCTGGCGGAAGGGCTGCGCCGCCTCGATTCCCGGCTCCGGGACTCGCGGCTGGCCTGTTATCTGGGGGTCTGGCTGATCCTGGTGACGCATGCGCTGCTGGATGCCTTCACCACCTATGGCACGCGCATCTTCTGGCCGGTCTCCGACGTGCCGGTCAGCATTTCCTCCATCTTCATCATCGACCCGCTCTACACACTGCCGCTGCTGGTGGCGATGCTGGCCGGGCTGATCGCCGGCGGCTGGGGGACAAGGCTGCGCCGAACTGCAATCGCCGGGCTGGCGCTCAGCACCGCCTATCTGGGCTGGGGCCTCGCCGCGCAGGGCATCGCCGAGGCCAAGGTGAAGCAGGCGCTGACCGCGGCCGGCCAGGGCTATGAGCGTCTGACGATGATCCCGATGCCCTTCAACAGCCTGCTGTGGCGCGGGCTGGCCATCGATGGCGACCGCTATGTGAACGTCTATCGCTCGGTGTTCGATGAGGAGGTTGCCGCGCCGCTGCATGTCCATCCGCGCGGCATGGCGCTGGAAGCGGAGCTGCCGGACCGCACGCCGGTCGAAAAGGTGGCGTCCTTCAGTCGCGGCTATTACGCGCTCAGCGCCAGGGGCCATGATGTGCTGCTGACCGACCTGCGCATGGGGGTGGAGCCGAACTACGTCTTCACCTTCAAGATCGCAGAGCGCAACAGCCCGGTCACCGGCATGGTGCCGGCGAAGCAGCTGGAGCGGGTGAACGATGCCGCGCAGCTTTCCTGGCTGTGGCGGCGCATCTTCGACGAAAGCGCGGTCCGGACTGAGTAGTCAGCGCGCCGGCCTGATCCTGAGCAGCCGGCCCTCATCAGAATCGGTCAGCGCATAGAGGTGGCCGTCGGGTCCCATGCGGACATCGCGGAAACGCGCGCCTAGGTCGCCCAGCAGCTTCTCCTCGCCGGTCACCCGCTCGCCCTCGATCTCCAGCCGAGCAAGATGCTGCCCGGCCAGCGCGCCGACGAACAGATTGCCCTCCCAGGCCGAAATCGCGCCCCGATTGTAGAAGGCCATGCCGCTGGGCGCGATGGACGGGTCCCAGTAATGGATCGGCTGCTCCATGCCCGGCCTGGCCGTGCCCTCGCCGATCCGCGCGCCGGAATAGTGCACGCCATAGCTGATGATGGGCCAGCCGTAGTTCTTGCCGGCTTCCGGCAGGTTGATCTCGTCACCGCCGCGCGCCCCATGCTCGTGCAGCCACAGCCGGCCTGTCACAGGATGCACGGTCATGCCCTGCGGGTTGCGGTGGCCGTAGGAGAAGATTTCCGGCAGGGCACCCGCCTGCTCGACGAAGGGATTGTCGGCGGGCACGGTGCCATCCGGATTGATGCGGATGACCTTGCCCAGATGATTGTCGAGGCCCTGCGCCATGTCGCGATTGCCGAAGCGCTCGCCCGTCGTCGCGTAGAGCGTGCCATCCCTTCCGAAGGCGAGGCGGGAGCCGAAATGCAGCCGGCTGGCGATCTTCGGCTTCTGGCTGAAGATGACCTCCAGCCCCTCGATACGCCGCCCGTCGGCCGACAGCCGGCCGCGCGCCACGGCGGTGCCGTTGGCCCCGCCTACGCCCGGCTCGGCGAAGCTCAGATAGATCAGGCGGCTGTCGGCGAAATCAGGCCCCAGGATCACGTCGAGCAGCCCGCCCTGCCCGCCGGCGGCGACCTCCGGCACGCCCTCCAGCGGCGCGGAGACGGCACCGCCGCGCCCGACGAGGCGCAGCCGGCCCGGCCGTTCCGTCACCAGCATGCGGCCATCCGGCAGGAAGGCCAGCGACCACGGATTTTCCAGCCCGCGCGCCACCGTCTCGACGGTGATCTCGGCCTTTTCCGTCGAGAAACGCTGCGTCTGCTGGGCGGCGACGGGGAAAGCCAGCAACAGGACGGCGCAGAAAACGGCGTAATGGGGCAGGCGCATAAGCATCGTCTCTCTTCTCCGGGCTGTCTGTCTGAGGTGGGAGCACATTCCCGCCGGTCAACCCGCGCGCCGTCGCTGTGCTACGCGTTGACCCCTGGCAAGGGCCGGGGAATACTGCGCGAAAATCAGAACACGTCACCAAGGACGCCATCCCATGACCGCCGCCCTGCCATCTGAGATAACAGGCCCGTCCGCCTGGTACGGCCCCGACATGCTGGCCCGGGAGGATGAATGGATCCTGCCGCTGTCCCCCGCCCATGTCGCGGAGGTGGAGCAGGCAGCGAAGGCCGCGCTCGCCAGCGGCATCGACATCGCGCAGATCGGCAAGGCGGATTTCCCGCTGCCGACGCTGGGCCCGGTGCTGGCCGACGCGCTGGAGGTTTTGCTGGCCGGGCGCGGCTTCATCCTGTTCCGCGGCCTGCCGGTCGGGGACTGGCCCATCGAGCTATCCGCCGCCGCCTTCGTCGGCATCGGCCGGCATCTGGGCAATCCCAAGTCGCAGAACGGCAAGGGCCATATCCTTGGCCATGTGCGCGACCTCGGCCTCGCCTCCGACGACCCGAATGTGCGCATCTACCAGACCCGCGAACGACAGACCTTCCACACCGATTCCTGCGATGTGGTCGGGCTGCTCTGCCTGAAGGCGGCAAAATCCGGCGGCCATTCGGCGCTGGTCAGCTCGATGACGATCTATAACGAGATGCACCGCCGCCGGCCTGACCTGCTGGCGCATCTGCTGCGGCCGGTCGCCACCGACCGCCGCGGCGAGGTGTCGCCCGGCCAGAAGCCCTATTTCGAGATTCCGGTGTTCAGCGCCTATGACGGGCTGATTTCCGTCATCTATCAGCGCCAGTACATCAATTCGGCGCAGCGCTTCGACGATGCGCCCCGCCTGTCGCCGGAGACGGTGGCGGCATTGGACCTGTTCGACACGCTGGCCAACGATCCGGCGCTCAACTTCACCATGGTGCTGAAGCCCGGCGACCTGCAATTCGTGCACAATCACACCATCCTGCATGACCGCACCGGTTTCGAGGATTGGGAGGACGACACGAAAAAGCGCCATCTGCTGCGGCTGTGGCTGGCGCCGGAGACCGCCCGCCCGCTGCCGCCGGCCTATGCCCAGCGCTACGGCAGTGTGACGCCGGGCGAGCGCGGCGGCATCATCCTGCCCGAAACCCGGCTGCACGCGCCGCTCACGCCGATCTGATGGCCCCGGTCTGATGCGGAACGGAACAGCGCTGCTGGCCGATATCGGCGGCACCAACACGCGATTCGCCCTGCTGGATAAGGAAGGCCGGATCGGTGCGCCAGACGTATTCCCCACGGCGGCCCACGAAACCCTGGAAGCCGCGATCCAGCACTGGATGGACGAGACCGGCCACCGCCCAGATGCGGCGGCGCTGGCTGTCGCCGGCCCGGTCACCGGCGATGTGGTGGCGCTGACCAATCATCCCTGGCGGATTTCCGCCTCCGGCCTCGCCGCGCGCTTCGGCTTCGCGCCTGTGTGCGTGATGAATGACGTGGCGGCCATCGCCCGCGCCCTGCCCGACCTGCCGGACAGCGCCTTCCGGCCGCTGAAGCCGGGCACCGCCAACCCGGAAGCCGCCCGGCTGGTGGTGGCGCCGGGCACCGGGCTGGGTGTCGCGGCGCTGCTACCCGCCAAGACAGGCTTCCATGTCGCGTCCAGCGAGGGCGGGCATGTGACGCTGGCGGCGCGCGACGCGGCAGAGGCGGCGCTGCTGGAACGGTTACGCGAGGATAGCGCGCATCTGTCGGCGGAAGATGTGCTGGCGGCCCCCGGCCTGGCGCGCCTCCATCATGCGTTCTCCGGCAAAAGCATCGAACCGGAAGAGGTCACGGCGGCGGCCCTGGCCGGCGAAGCAAACGCCCGCGCCGCGACGGCCGCCTATTGCGCGATGCTGGGCGGCGTCGCCGGCGACCTGGCGATGGCGTTCGACGCGCGCGGCGGCGTGGTCATCGCCGGCGATCTGCCGGGCCGGATGGGCAATACATTCGATATGAACAGCTTTATCCGGCGCTTTACTGACAAGGGGCCGTTCGCCGCCTATCTGGCGGCGATCCCGGTCAGCCTGCTGGACGCCCCCTACCCGGCCTTCGCCGGGCTGGCCGCCCTGCTGCGCGATCAGCCCCTAGACGATCAGCCCCCGGGGCGATCAGCCCCAGAGTGATCAACCAAAGCGGCCGGTCACGTAGTCGCGGGTCTGCGGCACTTTCGGCGCGGTGAACATGGTCTCGGTCTTGCCGTACTCGATCAGCCGGCCGAGATACATGAAGGCGGTGTTGTCGGAGACGCGACCGGCCTGCTGCATGTTATGCGTCACGATGATGATCGTGTAGTGGCCGCGCAGCTCGTCGATCAGCTCCTCGATCTTCGCCGTGGCGATGGGGTCGAGCGCCGAGCAGGGCTCGTCCATCAGCAGAACTTCCGGGTCGGAGGCAATGGCGCGCGCGATGCACAGACGCTGCTGCTGGCCGCCCGACATGCCGAGAGCCGATTCCTTCAGCCGATCCTTCACCTCGTCCCACAGCGCCGAGCCACGCAGGGCGCGCTCGCAGGTCTCGTCCAGAATGCGCCGGTCGGTGATGCCATCGACACGCAGCGGATAGACCACATTGTCGTAGATCGACATGGCGAAGGGGTTTGGCTTCTGGAACACCATGCCCATGCGCTTGCGCAGTGCGATGACATCGACGCCCGGACCGTAGATGTCCTGGTTATTGATGGTGATCTGGCCCTGGATCGTCAGATTGTCGATCAGGTCGTTCATCCGGTTCAGCGAGCGCAGCAGGGTGGACTTGCCACAGCCCGACGGGCCGATCAGCGCCGTCACCAGCCCGCGCTGGAAGGTCAGGTTGATATCGTACAGGGCCTGCGAAGAGCCGTACCACAGGTTGAAATCGGACACATCGATCACCGAGCCTTCCGGCGAGGTGACGAAATGATAGGTCGTCTCCTGCGGCGGGGCCGGGCGGGCGGCGGGTTCGAGCGTGGCGCTGTCGGTCATGGGATCGAAACTCCAAAACGGCTGTAAGCGATCAGAACTGGCTGCCGGCGAACTTCTTTTTCAGCCGGTTGCGGATGATGATCGCCGAGGAATTCATCAGGACGATCAGGGCCAGCAGCAGCAGCGTGGTGACGAACACCATCGGCTTGCCGGCCTCGGAATTGCGCGACTGGAAGCCCACATCGAAGATGTGGAAGCCCAGATGCATGAAGCTGCGTTCCAGATGGACATAGGGGAAGAAGCCGTCAACCGGCAATTCCGGCGCCAGCTTCACCACACCCACCAGCATCAGCGGCGCCACCTCGCCGGCACCGCGCGCCATCGCCAGGATCAGGCCTGTCATGACGCCCGGCATCGCACGCGGCAGCACGATCCATTTAATGGTCTGCCATTTCGAGGCACCACAGGCCAGCGAGCCTTCGCGCATCGACCGCGGCACCGAGGCCAGCGCTTCTTCCGAGGCGACGATGACCACTGGCACGGTCAGAAGCGCCAGCGTCAGCGCCGACCACAAGATGCCGCCGGTGCCGAAGGTCGGGCTGGGCAGGCGCTCTGGGAAGAACAGCGCGTCAATGCCGCCGCCCACCATGTAGGCGAAGAAGCCAACGCCGAACACGCCATAGACGATGGAAGGCACGCCGGCCAGGTTGTTCACCGAGATGCGCACGATGGCGACCAGCCGGCCCTGCTTGGCGTATTCGCGCAGATACAGCGCGGTGATGACGCCGAACGGGGCGACCACGACAACCATCATCAGCGTCATGATGACCGTACCGAAGATCGCCGGCAGGATGCCGCCCTCGGTATTGGCCTCACGCGGCTCCTCGGTCAGGAACTCGCCCCAGCGGGACAGATAGACGCCCCATTTCTCGAAATAGGACAGGTCGTTGGCGGCGTAGAAGCGCACGATCTGGGAGAGCTGCATCTCCTTGGTCTGGCCATCGACCGCGGCCAGCGTGATCCTGTACTGCGCATCCTCGGCCTTAATCGCCGCCGCCCGGTTAGCCAGCACCTTATAGTCGGCCTGCAATTCGGCGATGCGGGCCTCGGCTTCCGCCTTCTCCTCGCGCACTTCCGCGCTGTCCGCACCATAGCGCAGCTCCGCGCGGCGGATATCGAGGCGGATTTCGTTCAGGTAATGATTGATGGCGCCAATCTCGTCGCGCTCAATCTCACGGATGCGCTCGAAGCGGTCGCGCGCTTCCTCTTGCTGGTCATGCAGCAGGGAGAGGTCCACCCCCGGCCCTTCCAGCTTGCGCCCCGCCAGATCCACCGAGGCGATGGTACCGACGAAAGCGCCCCATTCCTGACGCTCGAAGAAGAAGAAGCTGTCGGGATGCGCGATATCCGCCACCTGGGTGTCCGCCACCCAGCGGAAATCCTCGCCGAACAGGTCATAATTGCCGATCCGGTACATGGTGCGGCCAAGGAATCCGTCATTAGCCGCGATCTCGGCACGCTGCACATCGGTGAATTCCGCAAGCGTCGCCGCATCGGGGCGGTATTGCTCGCTGCGGAAAGGCTCGCCCGCGACCCTGGTGCCATCATTCAGCGTCACCATGGCCACCGGCTTCGGCCAGAAGGTGGTCACACCGTTCCAGAAGATCAGGGTCAGGAACCCGGCGATCAGGATGATGCCCAGCGCCAGGGCGCCGCCCAGCCCCCACAGGAACGGCTCGCCCACGGCCGAGATATCGGCCGAGTATTTGCGCACCGCACGCGGCTTCGCCGCTGCCTTGCTGGTGTCTTTTTCGGCGGTCGCGGTCATTCCCGTTTCCCCTGCAATATCCGGCTTAAAGCTGGAAAGCGCGCTTGCGGAAGCGCTGGCGGATGATTTCCGCCACAGTGTTGATGACGAAGGTCATGGCGAACAGCGTCAGCGCCGCCAGGAACAGCATGCGGTAGAGCGTGCTGAACTGGACGGCCTCGGGCAGTTCGACCGCGATGTTGGCGGACAGCGTGCGCAGGCCGTTGAAGATGTTCCAGTCCAGGATCGGCGTGTTGCCTGCCGCCATGACCACGATCATGGTCTCGCCCACCGCACGTCCCATGCCGATCATCACCGCGGCGAACACGCCGGACATAGCGGTCGGCAGCACCACCCACATCGCCGTCTGCCAGGGCGTGGCGCCGGCAGCCAGGCTGGCCGCACGCAGCGATGAAGGCACCGCGTTCAGCGCATCCTCGGCCAGGGTGTAGATGTTCGGGATAACGGCGAAGCCCATCACGAAGCCGACCACCAGCGCGTTGCGCTGCACATAGGTATCGACCACCCCGCCGCGCGGGTCATAGCCGATGGCGGTCAGCGCCGCCGCCAGGATGTAGCTGACCAGACAAGACGCCAGCAGCATGGCGACCCAGCGCGCCAGATCGACCAGCGGCGCCTGGCTCTGCGACATCTCGCGCAGGGCCAGCCGGTAGCTGGTGCCAATCGTGCGAGCAAAGACATAGCTGACGCCGAGGAAGGAGAGCGGCAGCAGCACCAGGAACAGGAAGGGCAGACCGCTGCCGATATCGCCATTGGTCCAGGCCTTCAGATCGCCATAGAAGAACACGTTCTCGAACAGCGGCCCCGCCGCGTAGGCGATGTAGCAGCCGAACGCGACCGTCACGAACATCAGGCAGAATTTCGGGATCCCGTCGAGCCGCAGCTTCCACTGGTAGGGCAGCGCCTGCCAGAGATAGGCCGCCAGCATCAGCGACAGCGGCAGCGCGCCGAACGCCAGCAGCACGGCGGCGATCCAGGTCTCGACGATGGGGGCCAGCAGCAGCGCGGCGATGAAGCCCAGCACCACGGTCGGCAGCGATTCCATCATCTCCATGACCGGCTTCACCGTCGAACGGATGCGGCTGTGCAGGAATTCCGACGTGTAGATCGCCCCCAACAGCGCGATCGGAATGGCGAAGATCAGCGAGTAGACCGTCGCCTTCAGCGTGCCGAAGATCAGCGGTGTCAGCGAGAATTTCGGCTCGAACACGTCAGTGCCGGAGGAGGACTGCCAGGTGTAGGTCGGCTCAAGATAGCCCTCGTACCAGACCTTGCCGAAGATGGTCTGGGCGGTCACCTCGGGATGCGGCACATAGAAGGACCAGAAATTCACCTGACCGCCGGCATCCGCCACCAGAACCGCATCGTTGCGCGGCGCCAGCAGCATTTGCGTGCCTTCGTCCGACAGCGGCTCGCGCTTCAGCTTCAGCAATGTCTGGTTGCTGGTGTTATGGCGCAACCAGACATTGCCGTTCAGATCCATCGTCACCAGCGACTTGTTGCGCTGGCTGGAGGCGAAGTTGACCACAGGCGCGTCATGCGCTTCCAGCTCACGGATCAGGATCAGCTTGTAGCCATCCTCCGTGCCGGCATTTTCCGGTTGCAGCCGGTAGAACACGCGCACGGCCCCTTCAGAGCCGCCTGCGATCAGCCCCTGCTCGCCATTCAGGAAGCCCATCACCGTCAGACGCTGCTCGCCCGGGAAGGCATCGAACTTCTCGGCCAGGCGCGGTGCCGCGAAATCGCGGGTGTCATAGCGGTAGATATCGCCGGTCTCGTTAGCGACATAGACCTGATCGGCCTGCCCGGTCAGAAGAACGTTGGTCACCTGCATACCGGCCGGCAATTCCGGCAAGGTCGAGGACAGGACGCGCGTCGTGGCCTTGCGAGTCAGCAGGTTGATCTGGGTCTCGGTACGGCTGATCCGCGCGACGCCCGACGCATCGATGGTGACGAAGGAGCGGGTCGGTCGCTCGACCGTGCCGCCGGTCCGGTAATCGATCGCAATGATCGCTTCGCCAGCCTCGGAAATCGTCTGTGGCTCGTCCACCCTGGCGCCCAGCGAAATCCGGCGCAGCTGATTGCCGGGAATACGGGAATAGACGGCGGTGCCATCGGTCAGGTCGCGGTCGTTCAGCTCCCTGGCGCCAACCGGCAGCGAGTCGCCGGTCAGGATTTCGACCTTGGGCTCAATGACGGCAAAGCGGACAGTGCCATCGTCGAAGCCGAAAGCAATATTATTTCGCTTATCCGTGGCCCCGACGGCGGTGGCGACAGCACCGCCGAAATCGAGCGTCACACTGTCAAGCGCGGTCCCGGTATCCAGATGGAAGGTTGAGACCTGCCCATCGGCCGTGATCCGGATGCCGATCGTCTGGTACTCATCGACGCTGGTCCAGGCCAGCGGCTTTGGGGGCGTCACGCTATAGCTGCGTGTCGTCTCCAGATCGCCGCCCTGGAACAGCGGCACCACCACCTGGGCCAGGAAGATCATGATGCCGAACACGGCGACGATCACCATCAGCCCGCCGATGGTGATGCCCCAGTCCGCGATCTTGTCGGTAACCAGAACGCTGGCGCTGGTGGCCTTGCGGCGGCGGACCGTGCCGATAGCGGTCTTGCCGGTTCCGTTGGAAGCGTCGTTGGCATCGCTGGCCATGATAACCCTCAGCCCGATTTCAGAACGACGCCCGCCGGAAAGGCGGAACGCCGGAGTTCAGAAAGAAAGGGATAAAAGAATTTACCGGATCAAGAAAGAAATGCGGGCGGCGTTCACCGCCGCCCGCACCTCAGTCGATTACATCAGGCCGAAGGCCTTCAGATCCTCAGAGGCGAGGCCCTGATTGACCGGGAAGAAGCCGTCCTTCACGACCGCTTCCTGACCCTGCTTCGAGTAGATGTAGCGGATGAACTCGCCGCGAACCGGATCGAGCGCCTGGTTCGGGTTCTTGTTCACGTAGATGTACAGGAAACGCGCGATCGGGTAGTTGCCCGAATAGGCGTTCTGGGCGTTCGGGCCGTAGCACTTGCCGTCAGAGCCCTTGATCTCGATGAACTTCACGTCGGCGGTCTTGTAGCCGACGCCGGAATAACCGAGGCCACCCTTGTCGGAGGCAACGCCCTGAACCACGGTGGAGGAACCCGGCTGCTCCTTAACGCTGTCCTTGTAGTCACCGTCGAACAGCGCGACTTCCTTGAAGTAGCCATAGGTGCCCGAGGCAGAGTTACGGCCATAGAGCGAGATCGGCACATTGGCCCACTCGCCGGTGGCGCCAACCTGGCCCCAGGTGGTGATGTCGGACGAATTGCCGCCCTTGCGGGTCTTCGAGTAGATCGCGTCGATCTGCTGCATCGACAGGCAGTTGACCGGATTGTCCTTGTGCGCGTACACGGCCAGCGCGTCCACGGCAGAGCGGACCGGGGTCGGCTTGTAGCCATACTTCTTCTCGAATTCGTCGATTTCCTTCGACTTCATCGGACGCGACATCGGGCCGAACTGCGAGGTGCCGGCGATCAGCGCGGGCGGCGCGGTGGAGGAACCCTTGCCCTCGATCTCGATCTTCACGTTCGGGTACTGCGCGAGGAAGCCCTCGGCCCACAGCGTCATCAGATTGTTCAGCGTGTCGGAACCGATCGACTTCAGGCTGCCCGAAACGCCGCTGGTCGGCTTGTAGGACGGCAGGTTCGGGTCGACACCCTGCGCGAAAGCGCTGGTCGAGATCATCAGGCCGGCGGCAACAGCCAGCGCGGCAGAAAACTTCTTCATGTTATAATGCTCCATCTTCCTGAGTAACATCGCGGTTGCAGTCTGTACGAAGGGCGCCGCATCGACTCCCTGCGCGCCAAAACATCAGGCTGAAACCGTCCTGGTCGCCCCCGTTTCTTAGCCTATTTGCGTTGCGGTTTTGTGACACGACGATGACATTGCGCGGACTCTCTCCAACCATTCGGCGGAATCATCCACCCTTGCCGGAATCGCCGGCAACCGGCAGAAAGTGGCCCCATGACCTATTCGGTGAAGGAACTGTTCAAGACCCTGCAGGGTGAGGGCGCGCAGGCCGGCCGGGCCGCCGTGTTCTGCCGCTTCGCCGGCTGCAATTTGTGGTCCGGGCGCGAGGAAGACCGCGCCGCCGCGATCTGCCAGTTCTGTGACACCGATTTCGTCGGCACCGATGGCGCGGGCGGCGGCAAGTTCCGCGATGCCGATGCCCTGGCCGATGCCATCGCCGCCTGCTGGGGCGCGGATGAGCCGCGACGCTATGTCGTGTTCACCGGCGGCGAACCGCTGTTGCAGCTTGACAGCGCGCTCGTGGATGCGGTTCATGCGCGCGGCTTCGAGATCGCCATCGAGACCAATGGCACGCTGGAGCCGCCGCCCGGCATCGACTGGATCTGCGTCAGCCCGAAGGCAGGGGCCGACTGGGTACTGAAGAGCGGCGACGAGCTGAAGCTGGTCTATCCGCAGCCGGGGCTGGCGCCGGACGGGATGGCCAGCCTGCCCTTCGGCCATTTCTGGCTGCAGCCGATGGACGGCCCGGCGCGGGCGGAGAATACAGCGGCGGCGGTGGCCTATTGCCTCGACCATCCGGAATGGCGGCTGAGCGTGCAGACCCACAAGATGATCGGTATCCCGTGATGTTCGAGTTGAGCAAGGAATTCAGGTTCGATGCGGCGCACACGCTGAATCGCGCCATAGAGACCGACTCCAGCCGGCGCATCCATGGTCATTCCTACCGCGCGCAGGTGACGGTACGCGGCACCCCCGACCCGGAAACCGGCATGATCGTCGATCTGGGCCTGCTGTCGCGGCTGATGGAGGATGCCAGGCAGGCGCTCGACCATCATTTCCTCGATGAGGTCGAAGGGCTGGGCCCGGCCACCATGGAGAATCTGAGCGCCTGGATCTGGCGGCGGCTGGATGGCCAGGTAACGGGCCTCGCCTGCGTTGCCGTCTATCGTGACAGCAGCGGCGAGACCTGCCGCTATTTCGGCCCCGCCATATGACCGGCGGCTCGGCCCTCGTGCTGTTCTCCGGCGGGCAGGATTCGACCGCCTGCCTGGCCTGGGCGCTGGACCGGTTCGAGCGGGTGGAGACCGTGGGCTTCGATTATGGCCAGCGCCACCGGGTGGAGCTGGAGTGCCGCCACACGGTGCGCGACGCCATCGCCGCCGCTTTCCCGGCCTGGGCCGGCAGGCTGGGCGAGGATCACCTGCTGCCGCTGGACGTGCTGAAGAGCATCAGCGACACCGCGCTGACCGGTGAAGCCGAGATCGCCTTCCAGGAAAACGGCCTGCCCAACACCTTCGTGCCGGGCCGCAACTTGCTGTTCTTCACCTTCGCCGCCGCCATCGCCTACCGGCGCGGCATGAAGCATCTGGTCGGCGGCATGTGCGAAACCGACTATTCCGGCTATCCTGATTGCCGCGACGACACGCTGAAGGCGCTGCAGGTCGCCCTGACGCTGGGCATGGACAAGCGCCTGGTCATCCATACGCCGCTGATGTGGATCGACAAGGCGGAGACCTGGCGAATGACCGAAAGGCTGGGCGGACCGGCGCTGGTCGAGATCGTGCGCGCGCTTACCCACAGCTGCTATCTCGGCGACCGCACGCAGACCCACGATTGGGGCCATGGCTGCGGCAGCTGCCCGGCCTGCGATCTGCGCGCCGAGGGCTGGCGGCGCTACCGCGCCGGGTGAATGCGGCGGGAATATCTGCTATTCTGCCTCAGCATTGCGTTATTAGCCTGAACAGTACGGAACGGAACCGCGCATGCGCGATCGGATCAAGAGCGTCGCCACCGAACTGCTGATCAATTACGGCTATCGCGGGCTGCGCTTCAAGGATATCGCCGAACAGCTGGGCACCACGCGGGCCAACATCCACTACCATTTCGGCACCAAGAAGAACCTGATCGAGGAAGTGATCGAGGACTATGTCGAAGGGACACTGGTGGCGGTGAAGGCGATCTGGACCGCCGAGAACCTGCCCTATGTCGAACGCGTGCGGCGCATGATGGCGTTCAACCGCGAGCGCTACAACCGCTTCAACCCGCCGGGCAAGGATGGCCGGCCCTGGAGCATCATCTCGCGCATGCGGCTCGAATCCGATGTGCTGAGCAAAAAATCGAAGGAGACGCTGCACAGTTTCTCCAGGACGGCGGAAGCCTATATAAAGACAGCACTCGACGAGGCCATCGCCCGGGGAGAGATATCCGGGGACGCGCCGGCCCGCGACATTCTGGTGCAGATCGTCGCCATCATGGACAGCGCCGGCTCCATCACCTCGGACGCCGGTTCCTTCGACCGGCTGGAACATCTCTACACCGCCTATATCCATGTGCTGACCCACGCCTATGGCGGGGAGAAGGCACCGCATCTGGTCGCCGTCGCGGAGTAGCGATTTCCGCTGTTGCACGGTCGTTTGGCCTGTGGATTAGTGATCCTCCCCGCAACAGAGGATTCGGCCATGGACCTCGCGCTCTTCTCCGTCGAACACTGGCTCGCCTTCGTTGCCGCCGCCGCCGTGCTGCTGGCGATCCCCGGCCCGACCATTCTGCTGGTCATCTCCTACGCGCTGGGCCATGGCAGGCAGGCGACCGGGGCGACAGTCGCGGGTGTCACGCTGGGCGACTTCACCGCGATGACCGCCTCGATGCTGGGCCTCGGCGTGCTGCTCGCCACCTCGGCAGCGCTGTTCACCGTGCTGAAATGGGTGGGGGCGGCCTATCTCGTCTATCTCGGCGTGAAGCTGTGGCGCGCCCCCGTCTCCGCCGGCGGGCCGGTCGAGATCGGGGCCGGCGTAAAGCCCTGGCGCATCTTCGCGCATACCTATGCGGTGACCGCGCTGAACCCGAAGGGCATCGTGTTCTTCGTCGCCTTCCTGCCGCAGTTCCTGGTCGCCAGCCTGCCGGTGGTGCCGCAGATGCTGGTGTTCGGGGCAACCTTCCTGGTGCTGGCGACACTGAACGCGCTGACCTATGCGCTGCTGGCGCAGGCCGCCCGCCGCACCATCCGCAAGCCAGCCGTGCAGCGCGGCGTGAACCGGGTCGGCGGCTCGCTGCTGATCGGAGCCGGAATCATGACAGCCGCCTGGCGCAAGGCGGGGTAAGAACCTCACGCACGCAAAAAGGCCCGCGCCATAGGACACGGGCCTTTCGTCATTGCAACGGACAGTGCTTACGCCACCGTCAGCGAGACCTCGATATTGCCCTTGGTCGCATGCGAGTACGGGCACACGACATGCGCCTTTTGCACCAGATCCTCGGCGGTCTTCCGGTCGAGGCCCGGAATGGCGATGGTGAGGTCGGCCTTGATGCCGAAGCCCTGCCCGTCATCGCGCGGGCCGATGCCGATCGCCGCTGTGACGCTGGTATCCTCCGGCACCTTCACCTTCTCCTTGCCGGCGACGAATTTCAGCGCGCCCAGGAAGCAGGCCGAATAACCGGCAGCGAACAGCTGCTCCGGGTTGGTGCCGTCACCGCCGCCGCCGCCCATCTCCTTCGGGGTGTTCAGCTTGACCGAGAGGGTACCGTCCTTGGTGGCCGACTTGCCGTCACGGCCGCCGGTCGAGGTTGCTTCCGTGGTGTAGAGGATTTTCATGATGTCTCTCCTTTCGCCTGAATTATCGGGAATGCCTGTTCGATACCCGTCTGATGACAGGAACATAGGGCGTCATTTATATTGTGTCCAATATAATTTTGCACAATTTATTTGCCAGCAACCCTTGCCATCCTCAGCCGGCTTCCCTAATGAAGGAGGGTTGAGGACAGAGGCAGAAAGCATGAACGCGAAACGGGACGAAAAGACGGCAGCGCCAGAAGCGGACATGCTGCGGCTGGATCAGCAGCTTTGTTTTGCCGCCTATTCCACAGCGCACGCCTTCAACCGGCTGTACCGGCCGCTGCTGGAAAAGCTGGACCTGACCTACCCGCAATATCTGGTGATGCTGGTGCTGTGGGAGCGCGACGGGCTGACCGTCACGCAGATCGGCGAGCGGCTGTTTCTCGATTCCGGCACACTGACGCCGCTGCTGAAGCGGCTGGAGAACGCCGGCCGCATCGCCCGTACCCGCGACCCCGCCGACGAGCGCCGGGTGCTGATCACCCTGACCGGGGACGGCCAGGCGCTGCGCACCGAGGCCCGCTGCATCCCGCCCCGGATCGGCGCGGCCCTCGATATGACGCCGACGGAGCTGACAGCGCTGAAATCCGGCCTCGACAAGCTGCGCACGGCGCTGAACGGAGAGGGAGGCTCCGAATGACCATCCGCATCGTCCGGCTGGGATCACCCCGGCTGCCGGATGAGGGCACACGCATCGGTGCGGTGCGCCGGCTGCCGCGCGGCGTGCGTAAGGAACGCTATGCCGCCGATGACTGGTTCGATGTCTGGTATCCCGAACTCTCGCCCAGCGCCGATCTGGTGGCCAAGGCACGCGGGGCGGAGACGGACAAGGAATGGGCCGATTTCGTGCAGGCCTTCCGCAAGGAGATGGAGGAATCCGCCGCCCGTCGCACGCTCGACCTGCTGGCCGCCCTGTCGAAAGGCGCCAGCTTCTCGCTCGGCTGCTATTGCGAGGAGGAGGCGCACTGCCATCGCTCCGTCCTGCGTGCCCTGCTGGAAGAACGCGGCGCGGATATCGGCTAGCGGTCCGAGGCTTCCAGCCGGTGGCGCAGCGCCGCCCCGGCCTCCAGTATGTGCCGGCGCATCAGCTCCTCCGCCTCATCCGCCCGGCCCGCGCGCAGCGCCGCCAGAATGGCATGATGCTCGGCTTCCGAGCGCGGCTGCCAGCTCAGATCGCGCCAGGTGGCGAACAGGAACCGCGCCGCCGTGCGCTGCAGATCGTCGATGGCGGACAGCAGGCGCGGCATGCCGCAGGGTGCCGCCAGCAGGCGGTGGAACCGGCGGTTCGCCTCCTCCCACAGTTCGATCCGGTCGCTGCTCTCGATCTCCGCAAGCGCGCGTTCCGCCAGCTCCAGATCCGCTGCCGACAGGTTCGGCGCGGCATGGCGCAGCGCCAGCGCCTCCAGTGCCGCGCGCATCTCCGTCACCTCGCGCACCATTGCCGGGTCCAGAGGCGCCACCCGCACGCCGCGCCGCGGCAGGCTGACCAGCAGCCCCTGCGCCTCCAGCCGGCGGAACGCTTCGCGCACCGGGACATGGCTGGCGGCGAATTCGACCGCCACATGGTCCTGCCGGACCGGCGCGCCCGGCGGCAAGTCGCCCGACACGATGCGGGCCGCCAGCGCCTGCGCGATACGGCCGGCAACGGAATTGCCGTCCGCGATATCCATTTGATGCAATGCGTTCTTCATGATTTTATAGATTATCTATTATTTGGAGAAATAGCCATGACCCGCAAGCGCCCTTCCCGTCTGCAGCATATCGCCGGCATCGGCGTGGACCGTATGGGAGCAATCGCCGACATGTCAGGCAAGGATTTCCTGCGCTTGGAAAATCTGGACGTCGATATCCCGCCCGACCCGGAGGCGGTGGAGCGTACCCGCAAGGCCGCCGCCCATGATGACGACAATTCCTATCTGCCCTTCATCGGCCAGGCCCATTTGCGCGACGTCGCGGCGCGCCATGTCTCCGACCTGTCGGGCGTGCCCTATAGCGGCGCGCGCAATTGCGTGATTTCCGCCGGCGGCCTGTCCGGCATCCTGAATGCGCTGCTGGCCACCATCGAAGTCAGCGACGAGGTGATCGTCACCGACCCAACCTATGCCGGCCTGATCAACCGCGTGCGGCTGGCCGGCAGCGTGCCGAAATTCGTGCCTTTCACCTTCACCCCGGGCGGTGAATGGAGGCTGGACCGGGATGCGCTGCGCGCCGCCATCGGCCCGAAGGTGACGGCGATGCTGCTGATGTCGCCCTCGATGCCGTCGGGCGGCTGCCTCGATGCCGGCGACTGGGATCTGGTCGCCAGCCTGTGCGTCGCCAGCGATCTGCTGCTGATCCTCGACACGGCGATGGAGCGGCTGGTCTATGACAACCGCCCGGTGATCCATCCCGCCGGCCTGCCCGGCATGGCGGCGCGCACCATCACCGTCGGTTCCTCCGCCAAGGAGCTGCGCATGATCGGCTGGCGGGTGGGCTGGACCGTGGCGCCGGAAGCCTTCATGCCCGACCTGATCGCCGTCTCGCTGGCCAATGTCGTGGTGCCGGTCGGCATCGCCCAGGACGCCGCCGCCATCGCGCTGGACCGCTCCCGCACCACCCTTGCCCCCTATGTCGCGGAGCTTCAGGCCCGGCGCGACACCGTGCTGGAGGAACTGAAGGGTCTGCCGGCCGGCGTGCCGGGCGGCGGCTGGTCGCTGCTGCTGCGTGTCAGCGACTTCGACATCGATGGCGAGACCATGTCGCAGCGGCTGCTGGAGGAAGGCGTGTGCGCCACCGCCATGGCCGGCTGGGGCGAACGGCACGGGGCGCACTATATCCGCTTCGTCTATGCCAACGAGCCGGTGCCGCGGCTGAAGCTGCTGGGCGAGCGGGTGCGCCGCGCCCTGCGGCTGTAACCGCCAGACAAGCGCTATTCCCTCGGCGCGCTTAATATCGTATTTGGCTACCCATGCATTGGCGGCAACAAGTGCCGCCTCCCCAAATCCATAGGAGCCACCATGTCGAACCGCAAAGCGCCCGTCGATCATCCGATCCTGCCGTTGATGCAGGAGCGCTGGAGCCCGCGCGCCCTGACCAACACCGCGATCCCGGCGAACACCGTGCTGACCCTGCTGGAGGCCGCGCGCTGGACGCCCTCGGCCAGCAACATCCAGCCCTGGGGCTTCATCATCGACGAGGCCGGCAGCGCCAGCTTCGCGCAGACGCTGACCTATCTGAAGCCGGGCAATTTGCCCTGGGCGCGCAACGCCGCCTTGCTGGGCGTCGCCCTGGTGAACGAGAACCGGCCGGACGGCACGCGCAACCCGCATGCCGAATATGATGTCGGCCAGGCGGTCGCCTACCTGACCCTGCAGGCAGCATCCGAGGGGTTGTATGTGCACCAGATGGCGGGTTTCCTGCCGGAGAAGGTACAGGAGCATGCCGGGCTGCCGGAAGGCTGGCGCGCGCTGACCATGTTCGCCATCGGCGGGCTGGGCGACGCGGCGAGCCTGCCGGAGGAGATCGCCCAGCGCGAGACCGCGCCGCGCGTGCGCAAGCCGATGGCCGAGTTCTGCTTCCGCGGGACATGGGGCAAGGCGCTCTGACCGGCAACTGAGTCCATAAGGGGCGGGAGCCGGCCCTGCCGGTTCCCGTCTTTTTACGCCCCCTTTTGCGCCCCTGCACATCGCCGCCGCACACCCCATATCAAGGACATCGACCACCAGCGGCGGAAGGATGAGATGAGCTACGCCAAGACCAAGGAAGCCATCGCCCGGCTGACGCCCGAACAGTACCGGGTGACGCAGGAGAACGGCACCGAACGCCCCTTCACCGGCGAGTACAACGACAACAAGGCACCCGGCCTCTATGTCGATATCGTGTCCGGGGAACCGCTGTTCGCCTCCTCCGATAAGTTCGAATCGGGCTGCGGCTGGCCCAGCTTCACCAAACCCATCGTACCGGCGCATGTGGCGGAGCTGCGCGACACCAGCCACGGCATGGTCCGCGTCGAGGTGCGCTCCGCCCATGGCGACAGCCATCTCGGCCATGTCTTCGAGGATGGGCCGCGCGACCGCGGCGGCCTGCGCTACTGCATCAATTCCGCATCGCTGCGCTTCATCCCGCGCGACCGCATGGCGGAAGAGGGCTATGAAGAGTATCTCGACCAGGTAAAGGAGAGCTGACATGACCGAAACCGCAATTCTGGCCGGCGGCTGCTTCTGGGGCATGCAGGATCTGATCCGCCGGCAGCCCGGCATCCTCTCGACCCGCGTCGGCTATACCGGCGGCGACGTGCCGAACGCAACCTACCGCAACCATGGCAGCCATGCCGAGGGCATCGAGATCGTCTTCGACCCGGCCATCACCAGCTACCGCCGCATCCTGGAATATTTCTTCCAGATCCACGATCCGACGACGCCGAACCGCCAGGGCAATGATGTCGGCCCCTCCTACCGTTCGGCGATCTATTATCTGAGCGAGGAGCAGAAGCGCGTGGCGCTGGACACCATCGCCGATGTGAACGCCTCCGGCCTGTGGCCCGGCAGGGTGGTGACGGAGGTGGAGCCGGCCGGCGATTTCTGGCAGGCCGAGCCGGAGCATCAGGATTATCTGGAGCGCATCCCCAACGGCTATACCTGCCACTTCCCGCGCGCCAACTGGGTGCTGCCGAAGCGTAGCGCCGCCGAATAAAGGGGCGGAGTAAAAAAAAAGTTCGGGCGCGCGTGTCACATTCCGCCCCTCTGTCTCGTCAAGCAGGCATCGACCCTGTTTACCTGACGAGAAGGAAGCGAAAGATGACACCGCGTCTGAACAATCCGCACGGCCTCGGCACCGGCCCGATCAAGGCCATGGTGGCGCTGGAGGGGGCCCTGTCGAAATGCAGCCTCGACCATGGGCTGCTGGAGCTGGTGAAGCTGCGGGCCTCGCAGATCAATGGCTGCGCCTTCTGCATCCACATGCATTCGACCTGGCTGCGGTCCTCCGGCGAGAGTGAGATGCGCCTCTACATGCTGAACGCCTGGCGCGAATCCTCGCTCTACACAACGCGCGAGCGCGCCGCCCTGGCCTGGACCGACGCGCTGACCCTGCTTGCCGAAACCGGCGCACCGGACGAGGATTACGCTCTGGTAAAGGCCGAGTTCAGCGAGGAGGAACAGGTGGACCTGACCATCGCCATCGGCGCCATCAATGTGTGGAACCGGCTGCAGGTCGGCTTCCGCGCCGCGCATCCGGTGGATAAGGCGGCCGCTTGAGCCATCAGGCCGCCCTCACCGGCCCGTTCGAGGCGCAGCGGCCGCGGCTGCTGCGTCTCGCCTACCGCATGCTGGGCTCCCGCGCGGAATCCGAGGATATCGTGCAGGAGGCCTGGCTGCGCTGGCAGGCCGCCGACCGCAGCAGCGTCGCAGAGCCGGCGGCCTATCTCAGCCGCATCGTGACCCGGCTGTGCCTGGATGCGCTGAAATCCGCCCGCGCACGGCGCGAGACCTATATCGGCCCCTGGCTGCCGGAGCCGGTCGCCGAACCGCCGGAAGAGGAACCCCGCGCCGACGAGCTGACCCTGACCCTGATGCTGGCGCTGGAGCGGCTGTCGCCGCTGGAGCGCGCCGCCTTCCCGCTGCATGACGTGTTTGCGGTGCCGCTGGGCGAGATCGCCGCGACGCTGGAACGCGAGCCGGCCGCCGTGCGCCAGCTGGCCGCGCGCGCCCGCCGGCATGTGCGCGAAGCCCGGCCGCGCTACGCGGTCGGGCGGGAGGAAGGCGAGCGGCTGGCCCGCGCCTTCTTCGATGCCTCCTCGAAGGGCGATGTGCAGGCATTGAGCGCCCTGCTGGCCGAGGAGGCGGTGCTGCACGCCGATGGCGGCGGCAAGGTGATCGCCTTCCACAACCCGATCATCGGGCTGGCGCGCATCCTGCGCCTCTATGCCGGCCTGCGGCGTAAATACAGCCCCGAGCAGATCGTGCTGCTGCGCCCGCTGCGCATCGACGGGCTGCCCGGCTATCTCAGCCGCGAACGCGACGGCATCCTGCAGACCACCGCCTTCGACATACGCGACGGCCGCATCGCCGCCATCTACATCACCCGCAACCCGGATAAACTCGCCCGGCTGGTGGATGAGGTGGGGGTGTGAAATGCAAAACTCAATTTCTGAGTATTATCTAACTGTGTTTAGGTGAGTGAGCGGGGATGAATCTCAACCAACCTTCCCCTGCGGTCAGCAACGCTATTGCGAAAAGCGGCAACGACACCTCTCTCAACCGCAGAGGAGTCCACAATGCAAGCCGTCATGCCGGAAATTCTCTCATCAGAAAACCACTGCTCGAACTGGTCGAGGCCACCAACTCGCCCTAGCGGTTTAGGCTCGAAAGAATTTAATCGTAACATAACAGCTTCAATATAGTTCATCGACCGATGATGAAAATAACTCATGATAAACTTATGATCAAAATGTGGCTTAGGGAAAACCGGCCTACCACGTAAATCGATTATCGTCTTAATGGAATTTTTAGCAAGAACGCCCAAAAGAACATTCTGATCTATATTATCCAAAGTTACGAATACAATAGATGCGATCTTCTCATAAGCTCCAGTGAAAAGATCGAGCTGCTGAGGATGAAGTCCATCTACTATCACACGTTCCGAAAGCTCATTCTTCGAGGCCGATGTGATAGGGAAGCTCAGTATGTTATTCTCCCGCATCGACATGAGCCTTAGTCTCAAATTCTGGAATCAGTTTGACTGCCTCACGCTCTACAGCATCTAGCTCGCGCAGCCTAACCGCATAGAAGGGCACTCCTCCCCTCTTAGGTGCATATCGACCATTCGATTCTTTGATCTCACCCCGCTTGACGAAAAAATCTTCATACATCCGTGGGCCAACACCAGTGTATGGAACGACCGCCATCTTGGTCTGAGCCCGAGCTTGCTCCGATCCAGAACCGAAGGCTGGCAATTCGCTTACTATAGCATCGGAATGGAGTTCGCAGGCGAGGCTTTTAGTATAAGGTTCGATAAAGTAAACGCGTGACACGCCGGCCGCCACGAGATGCCGAGCGCAATTATGGCACGGATAAGTTGTTACGTAGAGTGATGAATTGACGGTCTTTGCACCCGAACGGGCTGCCGCCAATAGCGCCGTCATCTCAGCGTGTATTGCACGCGAATATTCGATTGCATCCTTAACGCCAGGCATATCACGGAGCCTAGATGACACAGAAGTCAACACGTCACTAACTTTAGCCGAAACCGTTTCTCTCGATTCCGCAGCCAGATCTTTTCCCATCACTTCATCTAGCGGCACGAGCTGTTTGGCGATGTCATCAGAAAGATTCTCGGCCATCCACATGGCAATCTTCTCGTAGAGCTCGTGCTTTTTTCGATCATTATGGCAGCCGATAAACGTTCCTTTCTCGGAATCAAACTCCCAAGCGAAACAACGATTGTCTGGATTGGAATCGCCATCGTATATCCCCCCACCGAACTTAGGGGGGTCGTTAACCCCCGTGGCAATAAGTGTCCCATCAGGCGACATAAGAGCGGCACCAACCTGACGCGAAAGACATGCAGACTGAAGAGAGGCCGCATAAGCGTGATAAATCGCGCGTTCACCGCTCGTTGGACGAACCAATTGCTCATCAAGCAATAAATGAATGAACCGATCAATGTCGACATTCATCGCCGCTCCACTGGGCGAGTCGCTCGTATTGTCGAGAAAGAAATCCGCGAGATGGAAGGCGTCGCGAACGCGTTGCCCATACTTGTGTTCGTCGTCCTTCGCGTCGCGCCGCATAAAGTTGACAACTTTTTCCCGAGGAACTCCCCCATACTTCACGCCTTGGACCTTCGTTCCAATCAAGCGCTTTTCGCGCTTGGACTCGTCACAATGAACCGCGACCAGCCGGAACGAGAGGTCATACACCTGCCGCAAGAGATGCACCTCCTCAGGATGCTTGAGCGAGTCAAGTACAAAGGCAAGTTTGCTCTCACCCGGCGTAGCTTCTCCCCGAGCAGCCTTGATTTTAGTGATGACGGCGACAGCCAAGGCATGCCCACCATAATCTTTGCGTAATTTATCGCCGAGATTTTGTAGCTCAGAAGCTCTCTGAAAGCGCGTCAAACCCTCGTTCGCACCCTCTACGATTTCTGGAAGCTTAGGATCCAAAATTTGTATAATTAGATTGCTTAGCTTAACCGGTACAACTGTGTAACCAGCTTCCTCCAGCATAACGCAAATACGCTTACCCGCTGTGGATGTTCCTGCACCAGCGTGGCCTACAACACCGATCACTAACTCTTTAGACGTCGGCGAAATATTAGCGATGTCGGGCAAAGACGCGTCATTAGCGGCGGTCATCTTCGGTTTAGTCGCCATATGCCCCCCCGAACATCGCTCTCAAGATAGTTTCGCCTCAAATTCCACCACAAGGGGGAAGACCATCTTGCTCATTAACCCTTTGTACGTTCCCACCTCATAAGTCGATCTTGTCTTACTGACAAGTCGCCCATCTTTTCGATTAACGCCGCCGCTTTCGCTCCCCTCACTCCCACTCGATTGTTCCCGGGGGCTTGGAGGTGATGTCGTAGGTCACGCGGTTCACGCCTTTCACCTCGTTGATGATGCGGGTGGCGACGCGCGACAGGAATTCCATGTCGAAATGGTAGAAATCGGCGGTCATGCCATCGACCGAGGTGACGGCGCGCAGCGCGCAGACGAACTCGTAGGTCCGCCCATCCCCCATCACGCCCACGGTCTGCACCGGCAGCAGCACGGCGAAGGCCTGCCAGATCGTATCATACAGCCCCGCATTGCGGATCTCGTCGAGATAGACGGCATCGGCCTGGCGCAAGATATCCAGCTTCTCCCGCGTGATGCCGCCGGGGCAGCGGATGGCGAGGCCCGGCCCCGGGAAGGGGTGGCGGCCGACGAAGCGGTCGGGCAGGCCCAGCTCGCGGCCCAGCGCGCGCACCTCATCCTTGAACAGCTCGCGTAAGGGTTCCACCAGCTTCATGTTCATGCGCGCGGGCAGGCCGCCGACATTATGGTGCGACTTGATGGTCACGCTCGGCCCCCCGGTGAAGGACACACTCTCGATCACATCCGGGTAGAGCGTGCCCTGGGCCAGGAAATCGGCGCCGCCGATCTTCTTCGCCTCGGCCTCGAACACGTCGATGAACAGCTTGCCGATGGTCTTACGCTTCAGCTCCGGGTCGCTCTGGCCTTCCAGCGCGCCGATGAAGGTGTCGCTGGCGTCCACATGCACCAGCGGGATGTTGTAGTGGTCGCGGAACATGGTCACGACCTCTTCCGCCTCGTTCAGGCGCATGAGCCCGTGATCGACGAACACGCAGGTCAGCTGGTCACCGATCGCCTCGTGGATCAGCAGGGCCGCCACCGAGGAATCGACGCCGCCCGACAACCCGCAGATCACGCGGCCGGAGCCGACCTGTTTGCGGATCGCCTCCACCGCCTGCTGGCGGAACGCGGCCATCGTCCAGTCGCCTTTGCAGCCCGCCACCTTCAGCACGAAATTATGGATCAGCTTCGCGCCGTCCGGGGTGTGCACCACCTCCGGGTGGAACATCAGCCCGTAATAGTGCCGCGCCTCGTCCTCGATCAGCGCATAGGGCGCGTTCTGCGACAGCCCCTTGACCTGGAAGCCGGGCGGCAGCTTGGTGATGCGGTCGCCATGGCTCATCCACACCGTGTGCTTCTCGCCCACCCCCCAGAAGCCCTCGAACAGGCCGGAGGGCGCCTGCACGTCGAGCAGCGCGCGGCCGAATTCGCGGTGATGGCCGCTCTCCACCGTGCCGCCAAGCTGTGCCGCCATGGTCATCTGGCCATAGCAGATGCCGAGCAGCGGCACGCCCATGTCGAACACCAGCTGCGGCGCGCGCGGGCTGCCTTCCTCCGCCGGGCTGGCCGGCCCGCCGGACAGGATGATCGCCTTGGGATCGAAGTCGCGGATGCGCGCGGGATCGACGTTGAACGGGAAGATTTCGCAATAGACGCCGGCCTCGCGGACCCGCCTTGCGATGAGCTGCGTGACCTGGCTGCCGAAATCGAGAATCAGGATGCGGTCTGTCATGGCGGGCTCGTTCTCAACTTTCTTGCGTGGGGCTGCCGGCAGGTCCGCCTTGCGGCTTTTCCTGTGGCTTTTCTGGCGGCTTTTCTGGCGATCTGTGGTGGGGCCTGTCGAGCGGGCTGTCGAGGCGCGGAATCACGCGGCGCACATCGATCCAGTCATAGGCGGTTTCCGGTATTTCCTCCTCGCCGAACGGCGTCCCCATCTGCGAGGGGATGCGCTGGCCGGGGGCGGCGCCGAAGCGCAGATAGAAGCTCTCCGCCGGCTCATTGTCCGACGGCGCCCAGGCCCGCACGGACAGCTGGCCGACCGCTGCCATCGCCTTGAAGGCCGACGCCAGCAGGCGGCGGCCCACGCCCTGGCGGCGGCGGCCCGGATCGGTATGGATGGCGTAGATTTCCGCGTCCAGCGCCACATCCTCCTCGGAGCGAGGCGGGCCGAAGGCGATGAAGCCGACGATGGTCTCGTCCGCCGGTTTGTCGTCTTTCGCGGGTTGCTGCGGCGGCGTGCCGGGTGCAGGTGCGGGCGCTGGCGGGGGCACCAGCGCGGCAATCAGCACCATATTGTTGGTGCTCTCGATCACCTCGCCCCAGAAGGCGGCGGCGCGGACATCGGCGAAATCCTCGAACAGCTCGTCCGGGACAGGCCGACCGATCAGGCTGCGCAGCTGGACGCGCGCGACTCCGGTCGCATCGTCCAGCTCGGCGACGCGGACAGTCAGGATATGGTGCTGGCCGCTGTCGGTCACGTTGTCCTGCCGATGCTCCCTTCCCCCACCGTGCTCAGCCTTCGCTGCGGTAGTTCGGCGCCTCCCGGGTGATGGTCACGTCATGGACGTGGCTCTCGCGCAGGCCGGCATTGGTGATCTTCACGAAACGGGCATTCGCCTGCAGATCCTCGATGGTCTGGCTGCCGGTATAGCCCATCGCCGCCTTCAGCCCGCCGACCAGCTGATGCACCACGGCGCCCAGCGGCCCCTTGTAGGGCACCTGGCCTTCGATGCCTTCGGGCACCAGCTTCAGCGTGTCCTTCACTTCCTGCTGGAAATAGCGGTCCGCCGAGCCGCGCGCCATGGCGCCGACCGACCCCATGCCGCGATAGGATTTGTAGGACCGGCCATTATAGAGGAACACCTCGCCCGGGCTTTCGTCGGTGCCGGCGAACAGCGAGCCGATCATCGCGACATTGGCGCCCGCGGCGATGGCCTTGGCCAGATCGCCGGAGAACTTGATGCCGCCATCGGCGATCACCGGCACGCCCGCCTCGCGGCACACGGCGCTGGTGTCCATGATCGCGGTCAGCTGCGGCACGCCGACGCCCGCAACGATGCGGGTGGTGCAGATGGAGCCCGGCCCGATGCCGACCTTCACCGCGTCGGCACCGGCGTCGATCAGCGCCCTGGCGGCTTCCGCCGTCGCCACATTGCCGGCGATGACCTGGGTGTAGTTGGACAGCTTGCGCACCTTGCCGACCGCCTCGATCACCTTCAGCGAATGGCCATGCGCGGTATCGACCACCAGCACATCGACCTCGGCGTCGAACAGCGCCTCGGCCCGGGCCAACGCCTCGTCGCCGGTACCGACGGCGGCGGCGGCGCGCAGGCGGCCCTTGCCGTCCTTGGTGGCCGTCGGATAGAGCTGCGCCTTCTCCATATCCTTGACCGTGATCAGGCCGATACAGCGATAGGCGTCATCGACCACCAGCAGCTTCTCGATGCGATGGCGATGCAGCAATTCCTTGGCCTGCTCGCCCTCGATGCCCTCGCGGACCGTGATCAGATTGTCCTTCGTCATCAGCTCGCGCACCGGCTGCGCCGTGTTGCGGGCGAAGCGGACATCGCGGTTGGTGAGGATGCCGGCCAGCTTGCCGGTTTTCTGCTCGACGACGGGAATGCCGGAGATATGGTGCTGCGCCATCAGGCCCAGCGCCTCGCCCAGCGTGGCGTCGGGGTCGATGGTCACCGGATTGATGACCATGCCGGATTCGAATTTCTTGACCCGCCGCACCTCCTCGGCCTGCCGTTCGATCGACAGGTTGCGGTGGATCACGCCGATGCCGCCGGCCTGCGCCATGGCAATCGCCAGCCGGCCCTCGGTCACGGTGTCCATGGCGGACGAAATAAGGGGGATACCAAGCTCTATGGACCGGGTGAGACGGGTACGGGTGTCCACCTCGGTGGGCATGACCCGCGACTCTGCCGGCTCGAGCAGCACGTCGTCGAAGGTCAGCGCGTCACGAATCTGCATTGCGCCTCCATGCAAACGGGGCCGCACTATACACGAGTGCTGCGTCCTGTGAAGTACCAGATCGGGGAAAAAGGTGGCTTTTCTGATGCGCCCCGGCCAAGCCGCTCGACCGCCAGGTGACGGCCTTGCCCGACACGGTGAAGACATCGTAGGGATGGGCCTTGCTAAAGCCACCAGCGATGCCGAATATATTCGATAGGATTTTGGCCAAAGCGGTAGGAATTGATGACACGGCTTCTCAGGTGCCATGCGGAACAAAGCGGCGATGGGTGGGAGGCGACCTGCCTCGACCTCGACATCGCCGTGCAGGGCGACAGCTTCGAGGATGTCTATGCCGCGCTGCAGGACGCCGTCACGCTTTATCTGGAAACCGTCGCCGATCTTCCGGAACAGGATCGGCGGCGCCTCCTGAACAGGCCGGCCCCGCTGCCGTCACGCCTGCGCTTTCTCGGCTATGCGATCCGCAATGTCCTGTCGGACAGCCTGACAGGCCGGACCGCGTCGGCGGAGTTCACCCTGCCGATGGCCGCCTGATCAGCGGAACAGCGATTTCGGCAATCCACTCTGGCGGATCATTGAGCCTAGTGTACCCTGCTTGACCTCGTCGCCCTCGCGGGTGCAGGCGACCACGACAATTTTGGTTTCCCCATTCACCATGCCGCGATAAGTCCGGTGACTGCCCCGCTGGCGGGCCAGTTCGAAGCCGTTCGCTTCAAGAATACGCAGGAAGTCCCGGAAGTTCATGCAGCTATCGTGAACTGGCGGGTAGGTTCCTTCAATCAGAACGTTTGCGCAATATCTAGGGCTCGTATCCTCAGTACATACTACATTTAGCGATTCCGTCTGAAGTGCTCCCTACCCCCGCCGACTAGGCCTTCTTCTTGCCGTAGCCGCCGCCGCCCGGCGTTTCGATGATGAATACGTCGCCCGGCTTCATCTCGATCTGGTCGGTGTGCTTCAGCTCGACCACGGTGCCGTCGGTGCGCTCGACGGCGTTGCGGCCAGTCTTCGCTTCCTCGCCCCCGGCCATGCCGTAAGGCGGGATGCGGCGATGGCCGGACAGCATGGCCGCCGTCATCGCCTCGCGGAAACGGATGCGGCGAACCACACCATCGCCACCCTTGTGCAGCCCGGCGCCGCCAGAGCCCTCGCGGATGCGGAAATCCTCGACCAGCACCGGGAAGCGCCATTCCAGCACCTCCGGGTCGGTCAGGCGGCTGTTGGTCATATGCGTGTGGACGGCGCTGCAGCCGTCGAAATCCGGCCCGGCGCCGGAGCCGCCGCAGATCGTCTCGTAATACTGGTAGGTCTCGTTGCCGAAGGTGAAATTGTTCATCGTGCCCTGCGCCGCCGCCATCACGCCGAGCGCGCCATACAGCGCATCGGTGATGCATTGCGAGGTCTCGACATTGCCGGCGACCACGGCGGCCGGGTAGTTCGGATTCAGCATCGAGCCCTTGGGGATGATGACTTCCAGCGGCTTCAGGCAGCCCTCATTCATCGGGATATCGTCATCGACCAGCGTGCGGAACACATACAGCACGGCGGCCTTGCACACGGCGGAGGGCGCGTTGAAGTTGGTCTTCTGCTGCGGGCTGGTGCCGGTGAAGTCGATCTTCGCCGAACGCTTCTCGCGGTCGATGGAAACCGTCACCTTGATGACGCTGCCATCATCCATCTCATAGGCGAAGCTGCCATCCTTCAGCACGCCGATGACGCGGCGCACCTGCTCCTCGGCATTGTCCTGGACGTGCTGCATATAGGCCATGACCACGTCGAGGCCGAAATGCCCGACCATCTTGCGCAGCTCGGCCACGCCCTTCTCGTTGGCGGCGATCTGCGCCTGAAGATCGGCGACATTCTGCGTCACGTTGCGCACCGGATATTTCCCGCCGGTCAGCAGGGCGACCAGCTCCTTCTCGCGGAAGGCGCCCTTATCGACCAGCTGGAAATTGTCGATCATCACGCCTTCCTGATCGACGGTCACCGAATCCGGCGGCATCGAGCCCGGCGTGGTGCCGCCGATATCGGCGTGATGGCCGCGCGAGGCGACATAGAACAGGATTTTCCGGCCGGCCTCGTCGAACACCGGGGTGATGACGGTGACGTCCGGCAGATGCGTGCCGCCATTATAGGGCGCGTTCAGCGCATAGACATCGCCGGGCCGGATATCCGGGTTCTCGCGCACCACGGTGCGCACGCTCTCGCCCATCGATCCCAGATGCACCGGCATGTGCGGCGCGTTGGCGATCAGATTGCCTTCTTCGTCGAAGATCGCGCAGGAGAAATCCAGCCGTTCCTTGATGTTCACCGAATAGGCGGTGTTCTGCAGCGTCACGCCCATCTGCTCGGCGATCGACATGAACAGATTGTTGAACACTTCCAGCATCACCGGATCGACCTGGGTGCCGATGGCGACGCGGGTCGGCAGCGCCTTCACCCGGCGCAGCACCATATGATCGCGGGTCGTGACCTCGGCCTGCCAGCCCGGCTCCACCACCGTGGTGGCATTAGCGTCGGTGACGATGGCCGGGCCATCGACAATGCAGCCCGGCAAGAGGTCGAGGCGGTCATAGACCGGGGTGTCGTGGCGCTCCGCGCCGCAATACATCGGCAGATTGCCCTTGGCCGCCGGCAACACACCGCTGCCGGATTCCAGCACCGGGTCCTCGGCGGAATCGGTGACGCCGATCACCTCGACCGACAGCGCCTCCACCACCATGCCCTTGCCTTCCATGGAGAAGCCATAGAGCTGTTTGTGCGCCTCGACGAAGCGCTCGGCGATCTCCTGCCGGCTGCCGAACTCCACCACCTGCGCGGTATCGGAGCCGTCATAGCGCACATGGACCTTGCGCAGCACCTTGATGTGGTCGTCCTCTACGCCCTGGCCCTGCATCTCGGCGACGCCTTCCTCGGCCAGTACGTCGAGCTGGCTGGCGAGGCCGGCGATAAGATCGTCGGCCAGCTTCGCCTCGACCGCCTTTTCCTTCAACACGCGCAAATCGGCCAGCCCCATGCCATAGGCTGACAGCACGCCGGCAAAGGGGTGGATCAGGATGGTCTTCATGCCCAGCGCATCTGCCACGGAACAGGCATGCTGCCCGCCGGCCCCGCCGAAGCAGTTCAGCGCATAGCGCGTGACGTCATAGCCGCGCTGCACGGATATCTGCTTGATCGCGTTCGCCATGTTCTCGACCGCGATCTTCAGGAAGCCCTCGGCGACCTCCTCCGGTGTGCGCGTCACGCCCATCGACTTCTCGATCTCGGCGGCCATTTCGGTGAATTTCCGGCGCACCACATCGGCGTCCAGCTTCTCGTCGCGCTTCGGCCCGAACACCGGCGGGAAGAAATCCGGATGCAGCTTGCCGACCATCACATTGGCGTCGGTCACGGTCAGCGGCCCGCCGCGGCGATAGCAGGCCGGCCCCGGATTGGCGCCCGCCGATTCCGGGCCGACGCGGAAGCGTGATCCGTCGAAGAACAGGATCGAGCCGCCACCCGCCGCCACGGTGTGGATGCGCATCATCGGCGCGCGCATCCGCACACCGGCGACCATGGTCTCGAAGGCGCGCTCATACTCGCCGTTGAAATGCGACACATCGGTCGAGGTGCCGCCCATGTCGAAGCCGATCACCTGATCGAAGCCGGCCATCTGCGCGGTCTTCACGCAGCCGACCACGCCGCCGGCCGGGCCGGACAGGATGGCGTCCTTGCCCTGGAACAGGAAGGCGTCGGTCAGGCCGCCATTGGACTGCATGAACATCAGGCGGGTGTCGCCCAGTTCTCCCGCCACGCGATCCACATAGCGGCGCAGGATCGGCGAGAGATAGGCGTCCACTACCGTGGTGTCGCCGCGCCCGACCAGCTTCATCAGCGGGCTGACCTGATGGCTGACGGAAATCTGCGTGAAGCCGATCTCCTTCGCAACCTTCTCCAGCGCCGCCTCATGGTCGGTGTAGCGGTAGCCGTGCAGCAGCACGATGGCGAGCGATCGGATGCCGCTGTCGAACATCGCCTGCAGATCCGTGCGCGCCGCTTCGAGGTCAAGCTTGGTCAGCACCTCGCCCTGGGCGGTCAGCCGTTCGTCGATCTCGACGACGCGCTCATACAGAAGTTCCGGCAGGGTGATCTTGCGGGTGAACAGATGCGGGCGGTTCTGGTAGGCGATGCGCAGCGCGTCGCGGAAGCCCCTGGTGATCGCCAGCGCCGTGCGCTCGCCCTTGCGTTCCAGCAGCGCGTTGGTGGCCACGGTGGTGCCCATCTTCACGGCCTCCACCTGCTCCGCCGGGATATCCTCCTCGGATGTGCGGCCCAGCAGCTCGCGGATGCCCTGTAGCGCGGCATCGGCATAGGATTCGGGATTTTCCGAAAGCAGCTTGTGGGTGACCAGCGACCCATCCGGCTTGCGCGCCACGATATCGGTGAAGGTGCCGCCCCGGTCGATCCAGAACTGCCACTCGCCCGCGCCGATCATCTGTGCCGCCATGTTCCGTCACCCTGCTACGATCCTGCGATCTTGTCGCACTGCGGTAACGTACCTAGCAACTTCCCATGGTCCTGTCACGGCCCCCCGTCACGCCCCCCGTCACGCCGGTCACACGCGGGGCTATGGCGCCGTGTCCTGCACGGCCAGGCTAACCAGCCCGGCGATTGCCGCCTCGGGGGTTAGCCGGGCGGTGTCGATCACCACATCGGCTTCCGGCCAGGGGCGGTAGTCGCGCGCCTGCACGGCGGCCCAGTCGGGTTGCCGGTGCCCCGCTATGTCGGCAGCACGGCCCTCCACCCGGCGGCGGTGCTCCGCCGTATCGGAGCAGATGATTTCGACCTGGAGCAGACCGGCGCCGGCGGTGCGGGCGACAGCGGCCCAGCCGTCGCGGCTTTCGGGGACCGGGTTCACGCAGTCGGCGATGACAGTATGGCCGATCTCCAGATTGCTGCGGGCCAGCGCCATCGCCGCCAGATAGCCGGCGGCCTGCACCTCGCCCGACAATTCGCCGGACTCGCGGAGCGCCTGCTCAGCCTCGTCGATGCGCAGATAGACTGCCCGCAGCCGGTCCGCCAGCGCGCGCGACAGCGTGGTTTTACCGGTTCCCGGCAGCCCGCCGAACACGATCAGCATGATCCCTCCTCGGATAAGGCCGGCATCCTATCCTGCCGGCCCCTGCCGGGAAACTATGCTGGGAACCTAGGCCGCTTTCGCGCCGAGCTGCTCGAAGAAGCTGCCGACCGTGGTTTCCATCAGCCCGAAGGCTTCCTGGGCATAGCTGATCTGGTCGGGCAGGCCGAGATCGACAGTCAGCTCCGCTTCGCCATGATCGAACCGCATTTTCGGGTCGAACTTGCGCGACAGCGCCATCAGCCGGCGATTGTCGGACAGGCAGAACAAAGTCACCCGGCGCACCCCGCGATTGCGGGCCAGCGTGACGACGCGGCGCATCAGCTGCGTGCCGATGCCGCGCCCCTCGAATTCCGACTCGACGGTGATCGCCAGCTCGGCCTCGTCCATCCAGCCATTATGGGCGCGGATGACGAAGACGGCGCCGCGCAGCACGCCATCGACAAAACAGCCGAAACTGATGCAGCGAAGCCAGTCGATGCTCTTGGTTTTGTTGGAGAGATAGCCGTCATCGACAAAGCCGCCGAAGCGGTAATAGCGCTGTTCGCGCGTCAGCCGCGCCAGATGATCGGCGTAAGCGGTGGAATCGGTCGGCCAGAGACGTCTGTAAACAATCATTGGGGCACCTAACCTGCTGCGGGTACCCTCCCTGGGCCTTGCGGCCGCGACCATCCTTCAGGCCAAAGCCCGGCGGACGGCTTGTATCGTATCGTCGCTTCTGCGATACGTTGCTGTGCGGAGCAATGTTGCACTGCACAATAGACGATACATAAATGTTGTGTCCGCGCGCCCATGTCAACGAGTATCTCGTGGCAACCGGTACTGGTGCCCTGCGGCATTTCTGGGTAGGGTCGGGGCAAAGCGGAAGACTGAGCGAAATATATGAGCATTTGGGGCAAGATCATTGGCGGCGCGGCAGGATTCGCGCTGGGCGGACCGTTGGGCGCGCTGCTGGGCGCGCTGGCCGGCCATGCCGTGGACAAGATCCGCGCCATCGACACCGTCGAGCCGTCGCCGCAGCGCGACGAAGATGGCACACGCAAGATCGCCTTCACCATCGGCGTGATCGTGCTGGGCGCCAAGATGGCGAAGGTGGACGGCATCGTCAGCGAGCGCGAGATCCGCGCCTTCAAGGAAGTGTTCCGCGTCCCGCCCGACGAGATCAAGAATGTCGCCCGGGTTTTCAACCTGGCCAAGCGCGACGCGCGCGGCTTCGAACCCTATGCACGGCAGATCGCGGGTCTGTTCGAGCCCGGCTCGCCGGTGCTGGAGGAACTGCTGGCCAGCCTGTTCCACATCGCCAAGGCGGACGGACGGCTGCACGATGCCGAGATCAGCTATCTGAAGGAGGTGGCGCGCATCTTCGGCTTCGACGAATTCGCCTTCGAGCGGATCCGCGCCCAGCATACCGGCGAGGCGTCCGGCGATCCCTACACGGTGCTGGGCATCGCCGCCGACGTCGATGACGAGACGGTGAAGAAGACCTATCGCGACCTGATGCGCGAGAACCATCCCGACCGGCTGATGGCACAGGGCCTGCCGCAGGAATTCATCGAGATCGCCAACGAGAAGGTCTCGGCGATCAATGCCGCCTATGACCGCATCCGCAAACATCGCGGGATGAAATGAGCCTTCGCAAACGGACGGCCCTTCCCGGCCGGCAGTCATAAATATGGCGAGCAATCCCCCCATCGTGGCACTGCGCGGCGCCAGTTTGAGCTTCGGTGGCAATCCGGTGTTCGAGAATGCCGACCTGCCCGTGGCCATCGGCGACCGGCTGTGCCTGGTCGGCCGCAATGGCAGCGGCAAATCGACCCTGATGAAGGCGCTGGCCGGCCTCATCGACATCGATTCCGGCGAACGCTTCCGGCAGCCCGGCGCGCGCATCGCCTATCTGCAGCAGGAGCCGAACTTCACCAAAGGCAGCACCGTCGGCCAGTATGTCGCCGAGGGGCTGCCGCCGGTGCAGGACAATGCGCCACGCGATCATCTGATCGAATCCGTCGTGCGCAAGCTGGGCCTTGCCCCGGAAACGCCGACCGAGCGCCTGTCGGGCGGCGAGAGCCGGCGCGCGGCGCTGGCCCGCACGCTGGTCTCCGACCCCGATGTGCTGCTGCTGGACGAGCCGACCAACCATCTGGACCTGCCGACCATCGAATGGCTGGAGCAGGAACTGGCCGGCTTTCGCGGTGGCATCCTGCTGGTCAGCCATGACCGCGCCTTCCTGACGCGGCTGGGGCAGAAGACCTACTGGCTGGAGCGCGGCGATCTGCGGCGCACCAACCAGAGCTTCGCGCATTTCGAGGACTGGGCCGACAAGCTGCTGGCCGATGAGGAGATGCAGGCGCAGAAGCTGAACCGCCGCATCGCCGAGGAAACCCGATGGCTGCGCGAGGGGCTGACCGCCCGGCGCAAGCGCAATATGGGCCGGGTGAAGGCGCTGATGGTCAATCGGCGGGAGCGTGCCGAGCGCATCCGCCCGTCCGGCCGCATGACCGTCTCGGTGGAGACCGCCGATGGTGCCGGCACGGCGATCATCGAGGCCAACCACATCAGCAAATCTTTCCCGCAGCCGGACGGCACCGAGAAGCTGCTGGTGAAGGATTTCTCGACCCGCATCCTGCGCCGCGACCGCATCGGCCTGATCGGCCCGAACGGTGCCGGCAAGACCACGCTGCTGAAGATGCTGATCGGCGCGACGAAGCCGGACAGCGGCCGGGTGAAGATCGGCTTCGGCGTGGAGATCGCCTATTTCGACCAGAAACGCGAGCAGCTCAATCCCGCCACCAGCCTGTGGGAGACGCTGGCGCCCGGCGGCGACACTGTCTTCATCAACGGCAAGCCCAAGCATGTGGCGACCTATCTGAAGGAATTCCTGTTCCAGGACCGCCAGTTCCGCAGCCCGGTCGGCAGCCTGTCGGGCGGCGAGCGCAACCGCCTGCTGCTGGCCAAGCTGTTCAGCCAGCCGCATAATTTCCTGGTGATGGACGAACCGACCAACGATCTCGACATGGAGACGCTGGACCTGCTGCAGGAAGTCATCGCCGATTACGAGGGCACGGTGCTGCTGGTCAGCCATGACCGCGACTTCCTGGACCGCACCGTCACCGCCATGCTGGCGGTCGAGGGCGAGGGCAAGGTGACGGAATATGCCGGCGGCTACCGCGATTACCTGGCCCAGCGCCCGGCCCCCGCTGACGAAGCGCCGAAAGCCGCGAAATCCGCAACCACGCCGAAGCAGGAGCGCCCGAAGGCGGCGGCGGTCAAGCTCGGCTATAAGGACCAGCGCGAACTGGACCAGCTTCCCGGCATGATCGACAAGCTGGGCACGGAGATCGCCAAGCTGGAGGAGAAGCTGGCCGATCCCGACCTGTTCCGCCGCGACCCGGACGGCTTCCAGAAGACCAGCGCCCTGCTGGAACGCGCGCAGGCGGCACTCGCCCGGTCGGAGGATCGCTGGCTGGAGCTGGAAGCCGCGCGCGAGGCGCTGGAGCAGACGAAGACCGCATGACGATGACCCTGCGCGATGTCGCCCTCATCATCATCGTCATGGCTGTCTGGGGTGCCAATTTCGGCGTCAGCAAGCTGGGCCTGCAGGAATTGCCGCCGCTGCTGCTAGTCGGGCTGCGCTTCGCGCTGACGGCGCTGTTCCTGGTGCCCTTCACAAGGCTGCCGCGCGACAAGATGCTGCCGGTGCTGATGCTCAGCGCGTCGCTGGGCTTCCTGCATTTCGCGCTGATGTTCACCGGGCTGCGCCAGGTGGACGCCAGCACCGCGGCCATCGCCGCGCAGATCCAGGTGCCGTTTTCCGCCCTGCTGGCCGCCATCTTCTTCAAGGACCGGCTGGGCTGGCGCCGGGCGCTGGGCATGGCGCTGGCGATCGCCGGCGTGGTGCTGCTGGCCGGCGAACCGCAGACCAGCAGCAACATCCTGTATCTCGGCATGATCCTCACCAGCTCGATGATCTGGGCGGTGGCGGCGATCCAGATGAAGCAGCTCGCCGATGTCGATGCGCTGACGCTGAACGGCTGGATGGCCTTGTTCGCGGCGCCGCAGCTGCTGATCGGCTCCTGGCTGCTGGAGGACGGGCAGCTGGAGGCCATTGCCGGCGCCGGCTGGAAAGGCTGGGGGGCGGTTGCCTATATGGCGGTCGTCGTCACCATTTTCGGGTATGGTATCTGGATGAAGATGCTCAGCCGCTATCAGGTGAACCAGGTCATGCCCTTCACGCTGCTGGCCCCGATGTTCGGCGTGGTGGCCGGAATCGTCATGCTGGGCGAAGGCCTGACCCTGCTGAAGCTGCTGGGCGGTGCCATCACCATCTGCGGTGTCGCCATCATCACCATCCGCCGGCCACAGCAGGCGCAGCCCGCGGGACCACGATCATGACGGCGCCCCGGTCGTGACCATCATCGACAGCCCTTCGCCGAATTTCGGGCCGCGCCGCGACGGCAGGCGGCCCGACCTGCTGGTGCTGCATTATACCGGCATGAAGAGCGCCGCCGAGGCGCTGGAGCGGATGCGCGACCCGGCCTCGGAGGTCAGCGCGCATTACATGATCGACGAGGACGGCACCTGCCACCGCCTGGTGGACGAGGCAATGCGCGCCTGGCATGCCGGCGCCGCCTGCTGGGCCGGGGAGCGCGACGTGAATTCCGCCGCCATCGGCATCGAGCTGGTCAATCCGGGGCACGAGCATGGCTATCGCGGCTTCCCCGATGCGCAGATCGCCGCCTTGCTGTCGATCTGTACCGAAATCCGCGTCCGGCATGGGATCCTTCCCCACCGCATCGTCGGCCATTCCGACGTGGCCCCGGCACGCAAGCAGGACCCGGGCGAGCTGTTTCCCTGGAAATACATGGCCCAGCAGGGCTTCGGCCTATGGCCGAAGCCGAACCAGAAAGCAGCACCCGTCACGGTGATGGAGGCCGCCTTCCTGCTGGCCGAGATCGGCTATGACATCACCGACCTGCCCGCAGCCCTGGCCGCCTTCCAGCGCCGCTACCGGCCGTCGCTGATCGACGGCCAGCTGGACCGCGAAACCGCCGGCCTGATCAACGGGCTTGCCGGCATGCTGCCGCGCCAGGATGCGCTGGAGGCGAAGTAGCGGCAGCGCACTCCGCCATCTTGCTTGACCCGCCCGCCCGGACCCCCTACCTATCCGCGCGGGGTCAGACGGTCGGATGGCCGCCTTCCGGGCAACCGGGGGGAGGAAAGTCCGGGCTCCACGGAAACACGGTGCCGGGTAATGCCCGGCGGGGGCGACCCTAGGGAAAGTGCCACAGAGAGCAGACCGCCCGCCCCCTGTCTTAGGACAGGCGGCAGGTAAGGGTGAAAGGGTGCGGTAAGAGCGCACCGCGGTCCCAGCAATGGGAACGGCACGGTAAACCCCACCGGGAGCAAGACCGAATAGGGATGGCACGCCAGGTCGCAGCGATGCGAGGCTGGCAGGCGGGTTCCGCGCCGCTGTCCGGGTTGGTCGCGCGAGGCGTCCGGTAACGGGCGTCCCAGATGAATGGCCATCTCCCGCCAACCGCGCGCAAGCGCCGGCGGGGACAGAACCCGGCTTACAGACCGCCTGACCCCCTCTTATCTCCCTTTAGCACCTGATATCGCTTGGGTTTTCTCTCGCGCCAAAATGAGAACATTATGGCAACACAATAGAATCCCGCGAATATTTATCCACAGCCCGCGCTGTACTGGCGATGACTGTCAGCGGGTGTCCTGTCGTGCCGAAAAACCGGAATAAATCAAGAACTAACCCAGGAAACCACCAGTCAATCCCATTGACCACCATATATTCCCATGATATCCCATTTTATCCCATACGAGACCCATGGGATGCCATCGCCACCCAAAGGCGCTGCCGGATCGCGACCGGCGCACCGCCCGGGTGGGGATTTTCGAGGGGAGCTTTCGGTGGCGACGTTCATTGGCCAGCACGAGAACAAGATCGACAGGAAGGGGCGTGTCTCCGTTCCGTCGAAGTTCCGTGCCCAGCTCGCCAAGGAAGATTTCCAGGGCGTGGTCGTGTACCCCTCCCCCAAGTTTCAGGCGCTGGAAGGCTGCAGTTTCCGCCGTATCGAGCAGATCGCCGCCAGCCTGGACGATCTCGACATGCTCTCCGACAAGGCCGACGATCTGGCCGCCACGATCCTTGCCGAAGCCCGCGAACTCCCCTTCGACGGCGAAGGAAGGATCATGCTGCCGCGCGACCTGCTGGACGAGATGGGCATCGACGAGACCGCGCTCTTCGTCGGCCAGGGCTCGACCTTCCAGATCTGGTCGCCCGAGACCTACAGCCGGCGCAAGGAAGAGGCACGCCAGCGAATCAAGGATGGCGAGGTCACGCTGAAGCTGCGCCGCGACGACGATAAGGGGGGCGGCGGATGACCAACGCATCCCGGCCCCTGCACATTCCCGTATTGCGCGACCAGGTGGTCGCCGCCCTGGCGCCGCGTGACGGCGCCGTCTTCGTTGATGGCACCTTCGGTCTCGGCGGCTATGCCGGCGCGCTGCTGGAGGCCGCCGACTGCCGCGTCTATGGCATCGACCGCGACCCCGACGCGATCCGCCGCGCCGAGGCGATGGTGACCCGCTATGCCGGCCGGCTGATCCTGATCGAGGGCCGCTTCGGCGAGATGGACCGGCTGCTGGCCGACCGCGGCGTCGATGGCGTCGATGGCGTGGCGCTGGATCTTGGCGTCTCCTCGCCGCAGCTCGACGAGGCCGGTCGCGGCTTTTCATTCCGCGCCGACGGACCGCTCGACATGCGCATGGAGCAGGCCGGCCCCAGCGCCGCCGATCTGGTGAATGAGGCCGGCGAGGCGGAGCTGGCCGACATCGTCTTCCATCTGGGCGAGGAGCGGATGGCCCGCCGTGTGGCGCGCGCCATCGTCGCCGCCCGTGCCGAGGCGCCGATCGAGCGCACCGGACGCCTGGCCTCCATCGTGCGCAGCGTCGTACCGAAATCGAAGGACGGCATCGACCCTGCCACCCGCACCTTCCAGGCGCTGCGCCTGCATGTGAATGACGAGCTGGGCGAGCTGGACCGCGGCCTCGCCGCCGCCGAACGCGCGCTGAACCCGGCCGGACGGCTGGCCGTCGTCACCTTCCATTCGCTGGAGGACCGCCAGGTCAAGCGCTTCCTGAAGGCGCGTTGCGGCGAAGCCTCGCAGCCCTCGCGCCACATGCCGGTGGCCGCGACCGCCCCACGCGCCCCCAGCTTCCGGCTGATCGGCCGCAAGCCTGTCGTGGCCGACTACGCCGAGACCGCCGCCAACCCGCGCGCCCGTTCCGCCAAGCTGCGTGTCGCCGAACGCACCGACGCGCCGGCATGGGAGGAGGCCGCATGATCCGCCAGGGCTTCCTCTTCTGGGTCTTGCTGGTCGGCGGCGCCGGCGTCGCGCTGTTCCTGCTGAAATATGAAGTGCAGGCACGCGAGGAACGGCTGGCCCGGATCAATGCCGAGATCATCCGCACGCAGGAGGCGATCCAGGTCCTGCGCGCCGAATGGAGCTATCTGAACCGCCCGGACCGGCTGGCCGATCTGGCGACGCGCCATCTCGACCTGGTGCCGGCTTCCGGCCGCCAGATTGCCGTGTCGCTGACTGCCGTGCCGGAGGCCCGCCCGGTGATCACGCCCGATGGCCTGCCGCTGGCAACCAAGCCGCGCGCCGGCGATCCGCTGGTCTATGCCCCGCTCGATAAGCCCCGCCAGGACACGTTACAGCCGCTGCTGGCCGCGCAACGGAGCGTCCAATGACCCGCCTCTTCCGCACGCCCTTCACGCGCCCGGCAAATCCGGAGGCGCCGCCGCCCGCGCATCATGTGGCGCTGGAAGGCGTGGTCAAGCAGGCGCTGGAAACCGGCCGCACCCGGCTGGTCATCGCCGCTGCGCTGTTTGCCGCCGTGTTCGCCGCCGTTGGCCTGCGGCTGGTCGATGTCAGCGTGCTGTCCGGCGCCAGCGAGCCGCGCCTGGCCGAGACGCCGCGCGCCAACGCCAACCCGTCGGGCCGGGCCGAGATCATCGACCGCAACGGCCTGCTGCTGGCGACCAGCCTGGCCACGCCGTCGCTCTATGCCGATCCGCAGGCCGTGCTGGACCCTGCCGAGGCCGCGCGCAAGCTGGCCACCGTGCTGCCCGACCTCAGCGAGCCGGAGCTGATCGCCAAGCTGGCCACCGAGCGCCGCTTCGTCTGGGTGAAGCGCAATCTGACGCCGCGCCAGAAATACGAAGTGAACCGGCTGGGCATCCCCGGCTTCTATTTCCAGCGCGAGGAGCGCCGGTTCTATCCGCAGGGCGCCGCCGCGGCCCATGTGCTGGGCTATACCGATGTGGACGGGCGCGGCATTGCCGGCATCGAGAAATCCTTCGACGAGGTGCTGCGCAGCGGCAGCCAGCCGGTGCAGCTCTCGCTCGATGTGCGGCTGCAGCAGATCGTCCGCGACTCGCTGCTGGAATCGATCGAGGAATTCAAGGCCATCGGCGCGGCCGGCCTGGTCATGGATGTGCGCAGCGGCGAAGTGCTGGCGATGGTCTCGCTGCCGGATTACGACCCGAACCAGCCCGGCGGCATCACCGAGGAACAGCAGTTCAACCGCGCCACGCTGGGCGTGTACGAGATGGGCTCCACCTTCAAGCTGTTCAATCACGCGATGGCGCTGGACAGCGGCAAGGTGCGCATGGGCGGCGGCTTCGACGCCAGCCACCCGATCCGCATCGCGCGCTTCACCATCAACGACTATCACGGCAAGAACCGCTGGCTGAGCGTGCCGGAAATCCTGGTTCATTCCTCCAATATCGGCTCCGCCAAGATGGCGCTGGAAGTCGGTGCCGCCGGTCAGCGCGCCTTCATGGAAAAGATCGGCATGCTGGCCCGCCAGCCGATCGAGATTCCCGAGGCCGGCCTGCCGCTGGCGCCCAGCCCCTGGCGCGACATCAATGTGATGACGATCTCTTTCGGGCATGGCCTGTCGGTCAGCCCGCTGCATCTGGCGAGCGGCGTGTCGGCGCTGGTGAATGGCGGCCTGCTGCATCCGGCGACGCTGCTGCGGCGCGAGCCCGACGCGGCGTTGCAGAGCAGCCGCGTGATCGCCGAACGCACCTCCAATCAGATGCGCAAGCTGATGCGCTTGGTGGTCCAGACCGGCACCGGCCGCAATGGCGACGCCGAGGGCTATCTGGTCGGCGGCAAGACCGGCACGGCGGAGAAGCTGAGCGGCCGTGGCTATAACCGCAAGGCCCGGATTTCCTCCTTCATCGGCGCCTATCCGATCAACGACCCGCGCTATGTCGTGCTGGCGATGATCGACGAGCCGGTCGGCAACAAGCGTACCTTCGGCTATGCCACCGGCGGCTGGGTTGCCGCCCCGGTGGTCAGCCGGATTGTCGCGCGCATGGCGCCGATGTACGGAATTCCCCCAATTGACGAAAACACGCCAGAAATCCGCCGTGATCTGGTGGTCGATATCGCGCCCCGCGACCCCTCTCAGAACGGGAGCAAGCGCCTTGCGTCTTATTGACCTCATGAATGGCGACAAGCCAGCCGACGCGGCCATCGCCGCCAGCCTGAACATTGATATCGAAGGGCTGACGGCGGATTCCCGTCAGGTCCGCCCCGGCTTTCTGTTCGCCGCCTTGCCCGGGACCAAGGAAGATGGCAGCAGCTTCATCGCCGACGCCATCGGGCGCGGCGCGCGCGCCGTGCTGGCCCCCGCCGGCATTACGCTGGACAGTCCGGTTCCCGTAATAGCCGACGCCAACCCGCGGCTGCGGCTGGCCCGCATGGCGGCGCGCTTCTTCGGCCAGCAGCCGGAAACCGTGGTCGCCGTGACCGGCACCAACGGCAAGACTTCCGTTGCCGATTTCACCCGTCAGATCTGGACCCGGCTGGGCCGCAAGGCCGCCAGCATGGGCACCCTTGGCGTGATTGCCCCTGACTTGCCGAGCAGCAAGGGGCTTACGACCCCGGACCCGGTGGAGCTGCACCGCGTTCTGGCGGAGCTTGCCGGTTCCGGGGTCGGCTTTTTGGCGATGGAAGCCTCCAGCCACGGGCTCGACCAGTTCCGGCTGGACGGGGTCCGGGTGCGGGCCGCCGCCTTCGTCAATCTGGCACGCGACCATCTCGATTATCACGGCACCATGGAGGCCTATTTCGCCGCCAAGGCGCAGCTGTTCGACCGGGTGATGGCGCCCGGCGGCACGGCGGTGCTGAATGCCGACAGCCCCCACTTCCCTGCCCTCGTCGAGATTTGCGCCCGGCGCGGCCACCGCGTGCTCAGCTTCGGCCGCTCGGCCGGTGCCGATTTCCGGCTGGTGGACCGGCTGCCACGCCCCGATGGCCAGACACTCGGGCTGATCCTGAACGCCAGGGCGCGCGAGATCGACCTGCCACTGGCCGGCGGCTTCCAGGCGATGAACGCGCTGGCCGCCCTGGGCCTTGTCACCGCGACCGGGGCAAAGCTGGACGAGGCGCTGGCCGCGCTGGAAACCCTGCAAGGCGTGCCGGGCCGGCTGCAGCGCGTCGCCACGCTGGAAAATGGCGCCGCCATCTATGTCGATTACGCGCACAAGCCGGGCGCGCTGGAAGCGGTGCTGACGGAAATCCGCCCCTTCACCACCGGCCAGCTTTGGGTGGTGTTCGGCTGCGGCGGCGACCGCGACCGCGGCAAGCGGCCGATGATGGGCGAGATCGCCCAGCGCCTTGCCGACCGCGTGATCGTGACCGACGACAATCCGCGCAGCGAGAGCCCGGCAGCGATCCGCGCCGAGGTGATGCAGGCCTGCCCGGACGCCACCGAGATCGGCGACCGGGCCGAGGCGATCCACGCCGCCATCAGCGGCCTGGGTGCCGGCGACGTGCTGGTGATCGCCGGCAAGGGTCACGAGCAGGGTCAGGAGATCGCCGGCGAAACCCGGCCGTTCGACGATGTGGCGGTGGCGCGGGCCGCCGTGCAGGCGCTGGGCCTTGGGGGTGCGGCATGACCGAACCTCAGATGACCAGGCCGCTCTGGACCTCCGCTGATGCCGTTGCCGCCACCGGCGGGAAGAACAGCCGGGACTGGCAGGCCTTCGGCGTGTCCATCGACAGCCGGACAGTGGCGGAGGGCGATTTGTTCGTCGCCCTGAAGGGGGATGCTTTCGACGGCCATGACTATGTAGGAGACGCCCTGGGTGGGGGGGCGGCCGCGCTGCTGGTCGAGCGGCGACCGGAGGGGGTATCGGCGGAGACGCCGGTACTGGAGGTCGCCTCGACCCTGGAAGCGCTCGAGAAACTCGGGCGCTTCCAGCGCGGCCGTAGCGGGGCGAAGGCGATTGCCGTCACCGGCAGCGTCGGCAAGACCGGCTCCAAGGAGATGCTGCGCGTCGGCCTGTCCGCGCTGGGCAAGACCCACGCCAGCGTGGCCAGCTTCAACAACCATATCGGCGCGCCGCTGACGCTGGCCCGCCTGCCGCTGGATGCCGAGTATCTGGTCTCCGAACTCGGCATGAACCATCGCGGCGAGCTGGCGCCGCTGGCGCGCATGGTGCAGCCGGACGTGGCGCTGATCACCAATGTGGAAGCGGTGCATGCCGGGCATTTTGCCTCCGAGGAGGAGATCGCCGAGGAAAAGGCCGACATCCTGCTGGGCGTGAAGGAAGGCGGCACCGCCGTGCTGAACCGCGACAACCGGCATTATGGCCGGCTGTGGGAGCGCGCCCGGAAGGCCGGCATCCGTACCATCGTCAGCTTCGGCACCGATCTTTCCGCCGATGCCTGCCTGCTGAACGCCGAACTGCGCCGTACCGACAGCCTGGTGCAGGCCATCGTCGCCCAGCGCCGGCTGCGCTACCGGCTGGCCGTGCCGGGCCGGCACTGGGTGCTGAACAGCCTGGGCGTGCTGGCCGGCATCGCCGCACTCGGCGGTGACGTGACGGTGGCCGCGGCGGCGCTGGAACAGGTCGAGGCGCCGAAAGGCCGGGGCCGGCAGGTCGAGATCGCCATCCCCGGCGGCACGCTGCTGCTGATCGACGAGAGCTACAATGCCAGCCCGCCCGCCGTGCGCGCGGCGCTGGACGTGCTGGCGATGACCAAGCCGAAGCCCGGTGGCCGGCGCATCCTGGTGCTGGGCGACATGCTGGAACTGGGCGACGGCGCGGCCGAGGCGCACAACGCGCTGGCGCAGCCGATCCAGGCCGCCGGCGCCGATCTGGTGTTCACCGCCGGACCGAACATGAACCGCATGGCAGAAAGCCTGCCGCGCGGCCTGCAGGGCGGCAGCGGCGACGACACAAAGGCGCTGGCGCCGCTGGTCGGCGCGCTGGTGCATGCCGGCGACGTGGTTCTGGTGAAGGGCAGCCTTGGCATGAAGATGGCGCGCGTGGTGGATGCCCTGCTGGCGCTGCGCACGGGGGAGAACTGACCGATGCTGCCGCTTCTCCTCACCCCGCTCGCGGACATGTTCAGCGCCTTCAACCTGTTCCGCTACCTGACGTTCCGGACCGGCGGCGCGGTCATCACCGCGCTTGCCATCGCCTTCCTGATGGGCCCGGCCGTCATCGGCTGGCTGAAGGCCAAGCAGCGCGAGGGCCAGCCGATCCGCGAGGATGGGCCGGAAAGCCACCTGCTGACCAAGAAGGGCACGCCGACCATGGGCGGCGCCCTGATCCTGCTGGCGCTGGCGGTTTCCACCCTGCTGTGGGCGGATCTGCGCAACCTCTATGTCTGGACCGTGCTGCTGGTGACCTGCGGCTTCGGGCTGATCGGCTTCTTCGACGATTTCCTGAAGCTGACCAAGCGCAACGCCAAGGGCCTGCCGGGCCGCCTCAAGCTGGCCGGCCAGCTGGCCGTCAGCCTGGCCGCCGCCCTGATGTTCGCCTGGATCAGCGAAGACCCGCTTTCGACCAGCCTGACCGTGCCGTTCTTCAAGGCGCTGCTGATCGACCTAGGCTGGTTCTTCATCATCTTCGCGGCACTGGTCATGGTGGGATCCTCCAACGCCGTCAACCTGACCGACGGGCTGGACGGGCTGGCCATCGTGCCGGTGATGATCGCCGCCTCCTGCTTCGCGCTGATCGCCTATCTGGCCGGCAATGCGGTGTTCGCCAATTACCTGCAGATCCAGCATGTGCCGGGCACCGGCGAGCTGGCGGTGCTGTGCGGCGCGCTGGTCGGCGCCGGCCTTGGCTTCCTGTGGTACAACGCGCCGCCTGCCATGGTGTTCATGGGCGACACCGGCTCGCTGGCGCTGGGCGGCGGGCTGGGCGCGATTTCCGTCGCCACCAAGCACGAGCTGGTGCTGGCCATCATCGGCGGGCTGTTCGTGCTGGAGACCGTCTCGGTCATCGTCCAGGTGCTGTCCTTCAAGCTGACCGGCAAGCGCGTCTTCCGCATGGCGCCGCTGCACCATCACTACGAAAAGAAGGGCTGGGCCGAATCGACCATCGTGATCCGGTTCTGGATCATCGCCGTGGTGCTGGCGATCGCCGGCCTGTCCACCCTGAAGCTGCGGTGAGGGGGACGGCATGATCAATCTCTCCCGCTTCGCCAACCGTCGTATCGCCGTGATGGGCCTCGCCCGCTCCGGCCTCGCCAGCGTGTCCGCCCTCTTGCAGGCCGGCGCCGAGGTGCTGGCCTGGGACGACAACGCGGACCGCCGCGCCGAGGCGGAAAAGCTGGGCGCTGCCGTCACCGACCTGGCCACCGCCGACTGGTCCGGCATCGCCCTCGCGGTGTGGAGCCCCGGCATCCCGCACAGCTTCCCGGTGCCGCACCCCGCCGCCCTTGCCGCGAAGGCGGCCGGCGTGGCGCTGGTCTGCGACATCGAGCTACTGGCGCTGGCCAACCCACAGGCACGCTTCGTCGGCATCACCGGCACCAACGGCAAATCCACCACCACGGCGCTGGTCGGCCATATCCTGAAGCAGGCCGGCTGCATGGCGGAGATCGGCGGCAATCTCGGCATGGCGGCATTGACGCTGACGCCGCTGGGGGCCGACGGCATCTATGTGCTGGAACTGTCGAGCTACCAGATCGAGCTGCTGCGCGAGGCGCGCTTCGATGTGGCCGCGCTGCTGAACATCACGCCGGACCATCTCGACCGGCATGGCGGCTTCGACGGCTATGTCGCCGCCAAGCGCCATCTGTTCGACCAGCTGCCGGCAGACGGCACCGCCGTCATCGGGCTAGACGACGAGACCACGCGCGGCGTCGCCCGGGCACTGGGCCGCGGCATCCTGAGCCGGGGCGTTGTCGGCATCTCGGTCAGCCGGCCGGTGGTCGGCGGCGTCTATGTCGATGGCAGCATCGGTGGAGGGCGGCTGATCGATGCCCGCAACGGCAGCGCGCGCACGATCCTCGACCTGGCCGAGGCGCCGGCCCTGCCCGGATCGCACAACTGGCAGAACGCGGCGGCCGCCTACACCATCTGCACCGCCCTCGACGTGCCGGCCGAGGCGATCATCGCCGGTATCCGCAGCTTCCCCGGCCTCGCCCACCGGCAGGAGCGGGTCGCGGTGCTGGATGGCGTGACCTTCGTGAACGATTCCAAGGCGACCAACGCCGAGGCGACCGGGAAGGCGCTGGCCTGCTACGAGCGCATCTACTGGATCGCCGGCGGGCGCGCCAAGGAAGGCGGCATCGACGCGCTGGCCCCGCAGTTCGGGCGCGTGCGCCATGCCTATCTGATCGGCGAATCGGCCGATGGTTTCGCCGCCACGCTGGACGGCAAGCTGGCCTATTCCAAATGCGGCACGCTGCAGGAGGCACTGGCCGCTGCCGCGAAGGACGCACGCGGCACGGGCGGCGTGGTGCTGCTGTCGCCGGCCGCCGCCTCGTTCGACCAGTTCGACAATTTCGAGCAGCGCGGCGACCGCTTCCGCGATCTGGTGAAGGCGCTGGCCAGCGATGCCGCCGCCACGCTGACGGGAGGTGCCGCATGAGCGCGCTCTCCCGCAACGATACCAGCCTGTTCGGCCGCTGGTGGTGGACCATCGACCGCTGGAGCCTGGCGGCGTTGGGTCTCATCATAGGCTTCGGCGCGCTGATGATCCTGGCCGCCAGCCCGCCGGTGGCGGAACGCATCGGCCTCGACCAGTTCTATTTCGTGCGCCGCCATTTCGCGCTGCTGCCGGTCGCCATCGCCATGATGATCGGTGTGTCGCTGATGCAGCCGCGCACCGTGCGCCGGCTGGCGCTGATCGGCCTTGCCGGGACCCTCCTGCTGCTGGTGGCGGTGCTGCTGGGCGGCCCGGAAATCAAGGGTGCGCGGCGCTGGATCAACCTGGCCGGCTTTTCGCTGCAGCCCTCCGAATTCGCCAAGCCGTTCTTCGCGGTGATCGCCGGCTGGCTGTTCGCCGAATGGCGGCGCGGCGAGGGCTTCCCCGGCCATATCGCCGCCGGTGCGCTGTATCTGCTGGTCGTCAGCCTGCTGCTGATGCAGCCCGATCTCGGCCAGGCCGTGGTGCTGAGCGCGATCTTCTTCGGCCAGTTTTTCCTGGCCGGCATGCCCATCGCCTGGGTCGGCGGCGCGTTGCTGTTCGGCGTGTTCGGCCTGATCGGCACCTATTTCGCCTTCGATCATGTGGCCAGCCGCATCGACCGCTTCCTCGATCCGGCCTCGGGTGACAGCTACCAGGTCAACCGCTCGATGGAGGCCTTCATGAATGGCGGCCTGCTGGGGCGCGGTCCCGGCGAGGGCACGGTGAAGGCCTATATCCCCGACGCGCACGCCGATTTCGTGTTCGCCGTCGCCGGGGAGGAGCTGGGGCTGATCGCCTGCCTGCTGGTGCTGGTGCTGTTCGCCTTCGTGGTGCTGCGCGGCTTCGCCCGCGTGCTCAGCGAGCAGAATCTGTTCGTCATGCTGGCGGCCTCCGGCCTGCTGGCGCAGTTCGGCATCCAGGCGATCATCAATATGGGCTCCACCCTGCATATGATGCCAACCAAGGGCATGACCCTGCCCTTCGTCTCCTATGGCGGTTCCTCGCTGCTGGCGCTTGCCATCGGCATGGGCATGGCGCTGGCGCTGACCCGCCGCCGCGCCGGCGGAGGCCAGTCATGAGCGCCCCCCGGACGACCGTGAAGAAGACCATCGTGCTGGCTGCCGGCGGCACCGGCGGGCATCTGTTCCCGGCGCAGGCGCTGGCCCATGCGCTGCTGGCGCGCGGCTATGCCGTGGCACTGGTCACCGACCGCCGCGGCAAGGCGTTCGAGGCACCGGAAAACGCCGCCTTCAGCGTGCACCGCATCCGCGCCGAGGGCATCAGCAGGCCCGGCCTGGCGGCCAAGCTGGGCGGCATGGTCTCGCTGGGTCTCGGCACGCTGGACGCGTTGCTCCTGCTGCGCCGGCTGAAGCCCGCCATGGTGGTGGGGTTCGGCGGCTACCCCTCGGTGCCGACCGTGACCGCCGCCGGTCTGCAGGGCATCACCATCCTGCTGCATGAACAGAACGCCCTGCTGGGCCGCGCCAACCGGCTGCTGGCCAGCCGCGCCAGGCGTATCGCCACCTCCTTCGCAGAGGTTTCCGGTGTGAAGGAAGCCTTGCGCGACCGCCTCCGCTTCACCGGCAACCCGGTGCGGCCGGACATCGTCGCGGTGCGCCAGACCCCCTACCCGCCGGCCGAGATCGACGGCAAGCTGACGGTGCTGGTCACCGGCGGCAGCCAGGGCGCCACGGTGTTCTCCGACGTGATGCCCGCCGCCATCGCGCTCCTGCCCGAGACGGTGCGCCGCCGGTTGCGCATCGAGCAGCAGGCGCGGCCGGAAGATGTGGCCCGTGTCGAGGCCGCCTACAGCGGTATCGGCTTCCAGGCGGAGGTCGCCTCCTTCTTCTCCGACATGCCGGCACGGCTGACCCGCGCGCATCTGGCGATCTGCCGGTCCGGCGCCTCCACCGTGGCCGAACTGACGGCGGCCGGGCGGCCGGCGATCCTGGTGCCCTACCCGCACGCCATGGACGACCACCAGAGCGCCAACGCCCATGCCGTCGAGACGGCCGGCGGCGCCTGGGTCATGCCGCAGGACGCGTTCTGCGCCAAGGCGGTGGCCGACCGGCTGGAGATGCTGCTGACCATGCCGCAGAAGCTGAACGCCGCCGCGCTGAAGATGCGTGAGGCCGGCACGCCGGACGCGGTCGAGCGGCTGGCCGATCTGGTGACGGCGGAACTTCCCGCGAATGGCGACAGCCTTCGCCATACCTCCCCGGAACCGCAGGAGAAGGCGGCATGAGGGCGCTTCCACTCGATATCGGCATTGTGCATTTCGTCGGCATCGGCGGTATCGGCATGAGTGGCATCGCCGAGGTACTGCTGAATCTGGGCTATGAGGTGCAGGGCAGCGATCTCGCCGACAGCCCCAATGTGAAGCGCCTGCGCGAGCGCGGCGTAACCGTCCATATCGGCCACCGCGAGGAGAATATCGGCGACGCCGCCGTGGTCGTCATCTCCTCGGCGGTGAAGCAGGACAATCCCGAGGTGGTGGCCGCCCGCGCCCGCTTCGTCCCGGTGGTGCGCCGCGCCGAAATGCTGGGCGAGCTGATGCGCCTGAAATGGTCCATCGCGATTGCCGGCACCCATGGCAAGACGACGACGACTTCGCTGGTCGCCTCGATCCTGGACACCGCCGAACTCGACCCGACGGTCATCAATGGCGGCATCATCAACGCCTGGGCCAGCAATGCCCGGCTCGGCACCGGCGACTGGATGGTGGTGGAAGCGGACGAGAGCGACGGCACCTTCACCAAGCTGCCGGCGACCATCGGCCTGGTCACCAACATCGACCCCGAGCATCTCGACCATTACGGCAGCTTCGAGAAGGTGCAGGAGGCGTTCCGCACCTTCATCGAGAACATCCCGTTCTACGGCTTCGCCGCCATGTGCCTCGACCATCCGGTGGTGCAGTCGCTGATCGGCCAGATTCCCGACCGCCGCATCGTCACCTACGGCATGAGCCCGCAGGCCGAGGTGCGCGGCGTCGATATCGAGATCAGCCCGGCCGGTGCGCGCTTCTCGGTCATCTTCGGGCCGCGTTCGCGCAATGAGGGCCGCGCCTTCAAGGATCTGATCCTGCCGATGTACGGCATGCACAATGTGCAGAACGCGCTGGGCGCGGTCGCCATCGCCGCCGAGATGGGGCTGGAGGAGGAGACGATCCGCCGGGCGCTGGCGAATTTCGCCGGCGTGAAGCGGCGCTTCACCCGCACCGGCGAGTCGAACGGCATCGCGGTGATCGACGATTACGGCCATCACCCGGTGGAGATTTCCGCCGTGCTGGCCGCCGCGCGCGGTGCCTGCCCGGACGGCAAGGTGATCGCCGTGGTGCAGCCGCACCGCTACAGCCGGCTGGAAAGCCTGTTCGAGGAATTCTGCACCTGTTTCAACGACGCCGATTCGGTGCTGGTGGCCGATGTCTATGCCGCCGGCGAGCAGCCCATCGAGGGCATGGACAAGGACCGGCTGGTGGCCGGCCTGCAGGCCCATGGCCATCGCAGCGTCTCCCCGCTGTCCGGGCCTGAGTCGCTGGCGAAGAGGATCGCCGCCATCGCCAGGCCGGGCGACATGGTGGTCTGCCTCGGCGCCGGGTCGATCACCAACTGGGCCAACGCCCTGCCGACCGAACTGGATGCCGTGTTCGGCGTCGAGGCCAGCCGGAGGGCACGCTCATGAAGGCGGTGCGCAAAGCCATGACCAGTCTGATCGAACGTCTGCCGGCGGTCCGGGGCCGCTATACCGAGGATGCCGACCTCGCCAAGACCACCTGGTTCCGCTGCGGCGGCCCGGCCGAGGTGCTGTTCCGCCCGGCCGATGCCGACGATCTGGTGGAGTTCCTCGCCAGCCGCCCGGCCGATGTGCCGGTGACGGTGATCGGCGTCGGCTCCAACCTGCTGATCCGCGACGGCGGCGTGCCGGGCGTGGTGATCCGGCTGGCCCGCGGCTTCACCGAGGTCAGCGTCGAGGGCGAACAGCTCCGCGCCGGCGCCGGCGCGCTGGACCTGAATGTGGCGCTGACCGCGCAGCAGGCCGGCCTCACCGACCTTGAATTCTTCTCCGGCATCCCCGGCACGGTCGGCGGCGCGCTGCGCATGAATGCCGGCGCCTATGGCGGCGAGATCAAGGACGTGCTGATCGAGGCCGAGGCGGTCGATCCGTTCGGCAAGCGGCACCGGCTGGACGCGGCGGCGATGGGCTTCTCCTACCGCCGGTCCACCGTACCGGCGGGCTGGATCTTCCTGTCCGCCCTGCTGCAGGGCCGACCCGGCGACCCCGCCGCCATCGCCCAGCGCATGGCCGATATCCGCAAGAGCCGCGAGGAAACGCAGCCGACCCGCGCGCGCACCGGCGGCTCCACCTTCAAGAACCCGGAAGGGCATCCAGGGGCGCTCCGGGCCTGGCAGCTGATCGACAAGGCCGGCTGCCGCGGCCTGCGCATCGGTGACGCCATGGTGTCGGACAAGCATTGCAACTTCCTGATCAACACCGGCGCGGCCACCGCCACCGACATCGAGACGCTGGGCGAGGAAGTGCGCCGCCGCGTGTTCGAGAATTCCGGCATCCGGCTGGACTGGGAAATCCGCCGCATCGGCGTGCCGTCGCAGCGCGGCCCCGGCGCCGTGGTCGAAGCGGGAGAGCCGGCATGAAGACGCGCGCCGACACCCACGTCGCCGTGCTGATGGGCGGCTGGTCGGCCGAGCGCGAAGTGTCGCTGGTCAGCGGCCGCGAATGCGCCAAGGCGCTGCGCCAGGCCGGCTACCGCGTCACCGAGATCGACATGGACCGCAAGATCGCCGAGGTGCTGGGCAAGCTGAAGCCGGATGTGGTGTTCAACGCGCTGCACGGCCCGATCGGCGAGGACGGCAATGTGCAGGGCCTGCTGAACATCCTGGGCATCCCCTACACCCATTCCGGCGTCCTGGCCTCGTCCATCGCCATGCACAAGCCGGCGGCCAAGCAGCTGTTCGCCGGTGTCGGGCTGCGCTGCCCGGAAGGCCGCATCGTCGGCAAGAAGGACGTGGTGCTGGAGCATCCGATGCAGCCGCCCTACGTGCTGAAGCCGATCGACGAGGGTTCTTCCATCGGCGTGCGCATCGTCGAGAAGGGCAGCAACGCGCCGATGCTGAACGGCGACTGGCCGTTCGGCGAGGAAGTGCTGGTGGAGACCTATATCCCCGGTCGCGAGCTGACCGTCGGCGTGATGTCCGGCAAGGCAATGGCGGTGACCGAGCTGGTGACCGACGACGGCTTCTACGATTACGAGAACAAATACGCCGCGACCAGCCGGACCCGGCACATCGTCCCGGCGGAACTGCCGCGTCCGGTCTATGAGCAGGCGCTGCGCATGGCCGAGGAGGCGCATGCCGTGCTGGGCTGCCGGGGCGTGAGCCGCGCCGATTTCCGCTATGACGACACCAAGGAAGAGACCGGCACGCTGTACCTGTTGGAGGTCAACACCCAGCCCGGCATGACACCGGCCTCGCTGGTGCCCGAACAGGCCGCCCATCTCGGCATCTCCTTCCCCGAACTGGTGGCCCGCATGGTCGAGGAGGCGCGATGCGACTCCTGACCGGCACCATCGCCAGCACCAGCAAGCGCCGGGCGGCCCCGCGCCGCCGGGTCCAGCCGCGCTGGGTGAAGCCCGTGGCGCGGACCAGCGCCGTTCTGGCGCTGCTGGCCGGGCTGGCCGGCGGCGGCTGGTATCTGTGGTCCAGCGACACCATCCCGGAAGCGGCGATGGAGCTGCGTGCCGATGCGCTGGAACTGAGCCGCGAGGCCGGCCTCGCCGTTGCCGACGTGCTGCTGGAAGGCCGCGAGCGCACCGATGCCGGGCTGCTGCTGGCCGTCCTCGACGTGAAGCGCGGCGACGCGCTGCTGGGCATCGACGTGGCCGCCGCCCGCGAGCGGCTGGAAGCGATCAACTGGGTGCGCAGCGCGGTGATCGAGCGCCGCCTGCCGCACACGCTGTATGTCCGCATCGAGGAACGCCAGCCGATGGCGCTGTGGCAGCGCGACGACCGGCTGGTGCTGGTCGATGCCGAGGGCGTGGTGATCCTGCGCGACAACATTGCCGCCTTTGGCCACCTGCCGGTGCTGGTCGGTGACGATGCGCCGCTGGAAGCGCCGGCCCTGCTGGCGATGCTGGAGACCGCGCCGGAGCTGCGCGCCCGTGTGCGGGCCGCCACCCTGGTCGGGGAGCGGCGCTGGAACCTGCTGTTCGACAATGGCATCGACGTCCGCCTGCCGGAGGAAAATCCGATGGGTGCCTGGACCCGCCTCGCCGCGCTGGAGCGCGAGCACAAGGTGCTGGCCAAGGATGTCATTGCCATCGATCTGCGCTTCGCCGACCGGCTGGTCGTGCGGGTGGCCCCCGACACGGCGAAGCGTCTGCGTAACCCCGGGAAAAATACCTGATGAGCAAGAGCCTCACCAAACCCCGCACCGGACTGGTCGCCGCGCTGGATATCGGCACGACCAAGATCGCCTGCTTCATCGCGCGCATCGATCATGGCGTGCCGCGCGTCGTCGGCATCGGCCATCAGGTCAGCCGCGGCCTGCGCTCCGGTGCCATCGTCGATATGGAGGCGGCCGAGGAATCCATCCTGAACGCCGTTCATGCCGCCGAGAAGATGGCGAACGAGACGGTGCGCCAGGTGGTGGTGAACGTATCGGGCGGCCACCCCGCCTCGCACACCATCGGCGTCGAGGTGGCGCTGGGCGGCCAGGAAATCGGCGAGCGCGACGTACGCCGCGTGCTGAGTCAGGGCCGCACCCAGCAGGAGCCGGAAGACCGGCAACTCATCCACTCCATCCCCATCGGCTTCTCCATCGACGGCAGCCGGGGCATCAAGGATCCGCGTGGCATGTTCGGCCAGCGGCTTGGCGCCGACATCCATGTCGTCACCGCCCAGGCCGGCGTGCTGCGCAACCTGACCACCGTGGTGCAGCGCTGCCATCTGGACATTGAGGCGCTGGTCGTCTCGCCCTACGCCTCCGGCCTCGCGGCCCTGGTCGAGGACGAGATGGAGCTGGGCGTCACCGTCATCGACATGGGCGGCGGCACCACCACGGTCGCCGTGTTCTTCGAGGGCCAGGTGGTGTTCACCGACATGGTGCCGATCGGCGGCGGCCATGTGACCAGCGACATCGCGCGCGGCCTGACCACGCCGCTGGCCGAGGCCGAGCGCATGAAGACGCTGTATGGCAGCGCGATCTCCTCGCCGCTCGACGACCGCGAGGTGATCGACGTGCCGCTGGTTGGCGAGGACCGCCACACCAGCCCGAACCATGTGCCGAAAAGCTTCCTGGTCTCGATCATCCAGCCGCGCCTGGAGGAGACCTTCGAGCATGTGCGCTCACGCCTGGAAATTTCCGGCTTCGACAAGCTGGCCGGCCGGCGCGTGGTGCTGACCGGCGGCGCCAGCCAGCTGCCGGGCGTGCGCGACATGGCGCAGCTGGTGCTCGACAAGCAGGTCCGCATGGGCCGGCCGATACGGGCGCACGGGCTGGCGGATTCCACGGGCGGGCCGGCTTTCGCCACCTGCGCCGGACTGTTGACCTACGCGGTCAACGAACAGATCGACGTCGCGCTGCTGAAGCGCGGCGACAACGAGGCACCCGCCGGCCTGATGGGCCGGATCGGGTCGTGGCTGCGGGAGAACTTCTGATGCTGGGAAACAGGGGTTCGACGCAGTCTTTTTTCAACGATGGTATGAGCAAGCGGAGGGCACAATGACCATCAATATCTCTCTACCGAACGAGCCGGACCTGAAGCCGCGGATCACCGTGATCGGTGTCGGCGGTGCCGGCGGTAACGCGGTCAACAACATGATCCGCTCGAACCTCACCGGGGTCGAGTTCGTGGTTGCCAACACCGATGCGCAGTCGATCGCGCAGTCGGTTTCCGAGCGGCGTATCCAGCTCGGCACCTCGGTGACGCAGGGTCTGGGCGCGGGTTCGCGGCCGGAAGTCGGTCGTGCGGCGGCGGAAGCCTCCATCGACGAGATTCTGGAGCATCTCGAAGGCTCCAACATGTGCTTCATCACCGCCGGCATGGGCGGCGGCACCGGCACCGGTGCGGCGCCGGTCATCGCCCAGGCAGCGCGTGAGCGCGACATCCTGACGGTTGGCGTGGTCACCAAGCCGTTCCATTTCGAGGGCCATCACCGCATGCGCCTTGCCGAAGCCGGCATCGAGGAACTGCAGCAATATGTCGATACCCTCATCATCATCCCGAACCAGAACCTGTTCCGGGTGGCGAACGAGAAGACCACTTTCGCCGACGCCTTCAAGATGGCCGACGATGTGCTACATGCCGGCGTGCGCGGCGTAACCGACCTGATGGTCATGCCGGGCCTGATCAACCTGGACTTCGCCGACATCCGCACGGTCATGAGCGAGATGGGCAAGGCGATGATGGGCACCGGCCAGGCATCCGGCGACCGCCGGGCCATCGACGCGGCCGAGGCGGCGATCAACAACCCGCTGCTCGACGACACCTCAATGAAGGGCGCACGCGGCCTGCTGATCAACGTCACCGGCGGCCCGGACATGACCTTGTTCGAGGTTGACGAGGCGGCCAACCGCATCCGCGAGGAAGTCGATTCCGACGCCAACATCATCTTCGGCGCCACCTTCGACGACACGCTGGAAGGCCAGATGCGGGTCTCCATCGTCTCCACCGGCATCGAGGCGGAGGCGCAGACCCTGAACCGTCCGGCGGCCCGCCCGCAGCTCAGTGTGGTCGCCTCGCGCAACCGCACCGCCGCTGGCGCACCGGCGGCCGCCCCCGCGGCCGCTACCGCCACCGGCTTCGCCGGCATCCCGCTGAACAGCGGCAGCCTGAGTGCGGGCATGGGCGGCAGCATGGGCAACCATGCCACCGCACTGGCCTACAAGCTGGACGAGGAGGAGACACTGGATCTCGGTGTCGCCGAGGCCGCTCCCGCCGAAGCGAAACCTGCCGAGCAGGCCAGCGCCACGGCGGAACCGGTGCGGAACGAGACCGAAGCTGCGGCAAGCACCCCGGCAAGCGCTCCGGCGACCGCCCCGGCCACGGCAGAAGCCAAGGCGGCGGCGCCGTTCATCGCCCCACGCCCGGTCACCCCGGCGAACCGTCCGGCTGCAGCCGCCGGCAGGGCCGACCCGTTCGCCGAGGCCGCGATGGCCAATGGCGCAAGGCCGGCCGCCGAAAAGCGTGGCCCCAGCCTGTTCCAGAAGGTCACCGGCATGATGCGTGGCCAGGACAGCGGCACCGCCCCGGCGGCGCAGCAGCCCGCAGCGCAGAAGCCGGCAATGCCGGCAGCCGCCGCACCGCGCGCCTCGGCACCGTTGCCGCCGGCCGCACCAGCCGCGCAGCCGCGCCTTGGCGGGCTCGATTCGGCTGACCGTCTGCGCAGCTCGCAGGCCGACGAGGACATGCTGGAAATCCCGGCTTTCCTGCGTCGTCAGGCCAACTAAGCCGGCCGCCGGGCGATTATCCCCGGCAGTCCGGTTCCCAGCGTCGAACGGCACCCGTCCGGGCGAGACTCCGCCTCGCCCGGACGGACCGTTTCACGATTTCAAAAAAGCACTGCAAGATTTTGGAAGCAAAAGGCTTTTCCCGTAACAATTCGTTACAAAAGGTGATTTGAGGCAACCGTCCGGCACTGATAAAAGTTCTTAATAGACAAAGCGATTTTATTGCACGGACGAAAGGCCTTCGCGCCAATGCGTATTGACACGGCACTCATGGATCAGGTTCGCGGCTCCGCACACATGCATGGGGCTGACCATCCATATACCGGCCCTCACACGGGCCGCGCCCGCACCGTGCAGCTTCAGAAGACCCTACGCAACCCGGTTTCCTGCGTCGGCGTCGGCCTGCATTCCGGCGCCGAGGTGGTGCTGAGCCTGCTGCCCGCCGCACCCGATACCGGCATCCTCTTCCGCCGCACCGATGTGAGCCGCGGCGAGGCGACCATTCCCGCGCATTACGCCAATGTCGTCGATACCCGCCTGTGTACCCTGCTGGGCAATGCGGACGGCACCACGATTTCCACTGTCGAGCATCTGATGGCCGCCTTGGCCGGCTGCGGCATCGACAATGCCATCGTCGAGGTCGGCGGCCCGGAAGTGCCAATCATGGATGGCAGCGCCCACCCCTTCGTTTCGCTGATCGAAAGCGCCGATATCAGTGTGCAGGAGGCGCCGCGCCGCGTCATCCGCGTGCTGAAGCCGGTCGAGGTGCGCGAGGGCGATGTCTGGGCGCGGCTGGAGCCGGACACCGACTTCTCCATCGAGCTGGAGATCGATTTCGACAGCAAGGCCATCGCCCGCCAGACCTATAGCGGCCCGGCCCTGAATGGCGTGTTCAAGAGCGACATCAGCCGCGCGCGCACCTTCGGCTTCGCCCATGAGGTGGAGGCGATGCGCAAGGCCGGCCTCGGCCGTGGCGGCTCGCTGGAGAACGCCGTGGTGGTCGATGGCGACCGCATCCTGAACGCGGAAGGGCTGCGCTTCGACGACGAGTTCGTGCGTCACAAGGTGCTGGACTGCGTCGGCGACCTGTATCTCGCCGGGGCGCCGATCCTTGGCCGCTTCCAGGGCCGCAAGACCGGCCATGCCTTCAACAATCGCCTGCTGCGCGCGCTGTTCGCCGATCCCGATGCCTGGGAAATGGTGACGCTGGACGGCAACAACGCACACGGCAACGCGGCGCTGGCGCTTTCGGCGTAATCCTGGTCGCCTGACCTGAGTCTTTCAGCCTCGGCTTTCCGGCTACAGGCTGTGCCACCGTTGTAGCGAACGCCCGTGCCGGGCTATACTGTGGCGTGTCGCCCGCGCGGCGCATTAGACCGCAACCCGTGTCCGGACATCATGACGTCATTTCTTCGCGCTTCCCGGTTTGCCGGCTGCCTTGCCCTTACCCTCCTCGCCGCCTGTTCCGACAAGGAGGAAACCCCCTATGTCGAGCGGCCGGCCGAGACCATCTATAACGATGCGATGAATACGCTGCTGGCGCGCGACTATTTCCAGGCAGCCCCGCTGTTCGAGGAGGTGGAGCGCCAGCACCCCTACTCCAGCTGGGCGACCAAGGCGCAGCTGATGGCGGCCTATTCCTATTACCAGCAGAACCAGTATGACGACGCGGTGATCGCGCTGGAGCGCTTCATCGACCTGCACCCGGCCAGCCCGGATGTCGCCTATGCCTACTATATGAAGGCGCTGTGCTATTACGAGCAGATCGTCGATGTCGGCCGCGACCAGCGCATGACCAGCCAGGCGCTTACCGCCTTCGACGAGGTGGTGCGCCGCTTCCCGGACAGCAAATATGCCCGCGACGCCCGGCTGAAGATCGACCTCGCCAACGACCATCTCGCCGGCAAGCAGATGGAAATCGGTCGTTATTACCTGACGCGCGGCCATTACCTCGCCGCGATCACCCGGTTCCGCAAGGTGGTCGATGACTACCAGACCACGACCCATGTTCCCGAAGCCCTGCACCGGCTGACCGAGGCCTATTACACGCTGGGCCTGACCGCGGAAGCGGAAAAGGCCGCCGCCGTGCTGGGGCATAATTTCCCCGGCAGCGAATGGTACCAGGACAGCTATGCCAATCTGACCGGCGGCCCCGGTTCCGAGAATCGGGAGAAGAAGGGCTGGTTCGGTCGGCTGCGGAATATTTTCTGACCCGCGCATGCTGACCAGCCTCGCCATTCGCGACGTCGTTCTGATCGACCGGCTGGACCTCGACTTCCGCGCCGGCCTGTCGGTGCTGACCGGCGAGACCGGTGCCGGCAAGTCGATCCTGCTGGACGCGCTGGGCCTGGCGCTGGGCGCGCGCGGCGACAGCGGGCTGGTGCGCCATGGCGCCGAACAGGCCAGCGTGACCGCCTGCTTTGAGATCGCGGACCGCCATCCTGCCCTCGATGTACTGCTCGAACAGGAGATGCAGGCCGAGACGCCGCTGATCCTGCGCCGGGTGCTGACCGCCGATGGCCGCAGCCGCGCCTTCGTGAACGACCAGCCGGCCAGTGTCGGCCTGCTGCGCCGGCTGGGCGACCTGCTGGTGGAAATCCACGGCCAGTTCGACGATCGCGGGCTGCTCGACCCGGCGACCCACCGCACCGCGCTGGATGCGTTCGGCGGCAGCGCTGCCCTGTTGCGGGAAACCGCCACCGCCCATGCCGGCTGGCGGCAAGCCGCCGACGCGCTGGACCAGGCAAAGGCGGACGCGGCGCAGGCCCGCACCGACGAGGCCTTCCTGCGCCATTCGGTGGAGGAGCTGGACGCGCTCTCCCCCGAACCGGGCGAGGAGGAAAGGCTCGCCGAACAGCGCAGCCTGATGATGAATGCCGAGCAGATCGCCGAGGCCATGACCGCCGCGCTGGACCATCTGGGCGGCGACAATGGCGCGGAATCCGGGCTGGCCGGCGCATCGCGCCAGCTTGGCCGGATCGCCGGGAAGGCCGGCCCCATTCTGGACCCCGCGATGGCGGCGATCGACCGGGCAGCGGCGGAAGCCCAGGAAGCCGTGCATCTGCTGCAATCAGTGGCCAGCGAGCTGGAAACCGACCCCGCCGCGCTGGCGAAGGCGGAGGACCGGCTGTACGCGCTGCGCGACGTCGCCCGCAAGCATGGGGTGGGGGTGGATGATCTGGCCGCCCTGCGCGACACGCTGGCCGGGCGGCTGGCCGCCATCGACGACAGCGGCGGGCGGCTGGTGGCGCTGGAAGCGGCGGCGAAGGCCGCGCGCGAGACCTATATCGCGGCGGCGGAAAAACTGGGCGAGACACGGCGCAAGGCGGCCAGCCGCATCGACAAGGCGGTGGGCGCGGAACTACCGCCGCTGCGGCTGGACAAGGCGCGCTTCGCCACCCGCGTCGAACCCCTGCCGGAGGCGCAATGGGGGCCGCAGGGCATGGACCGGGTAGCCTTCGAGGTTGCCACCAATCCGGGCCAGGCGCCGGGACCGATCAACAAGATCGCCTCGGGCGGCGAGCTGTCGCGCTTCATGCTGGCGGTGAAGGTGGTGCTGAGCCAGGTATCGCCCGTCCCGACGCTGGTGTTCGACGAGGTCGATAGTGGCGTTGGCGGTGCCACGGCGGATGCGGTGGGCGAAAGGTTGGCCCGGCTGGGCGACGGGCTGCAAGTGCTGGTCGTCACCCATTCGCCGCAGGTCGCCGCGCGCGGCGGGCAGCATCTGCGCGTCGAGAAGCGGGCCGGACGCGACGCCACCACCACGACTGTTGTGCCGCTGGGCGATGGGGAGCGCCGCGAGGAGATCGCCCGCATGCTGTCCGGTGCCGAGATCACCGACGAGGCGCGCGCCGCCGCCAACCGCCTGATGACCGCCCCCCTGAGCGCCCGCTAAGCGACACGAGCATGACCGACAAGACCGGCACTGAACACATCCCCGTCGATTCGCTGACCCTGGAACAGGCCGCGCTGGAGCTGGAGCGGCTGGCCAGCGAGATCGCGCATCACAATGCGCTCTATTACCAGAAGGATGCGCCGGAGATATCCGACGCCACCTATGATTCGCTGTTCCGGCGCAACCAGCAGATCGAGGCGAAATTCCCGGAGCTGATCCGCGAGGACAGCCCGTCGCTGCAGGTCGGTTCCGCCCCCTCCTCCGCCTTCGCCAAGGTGACGCACGCCAGGCCCATGCTGTCGCTGGCCAATGCCTTCGACGAGGCGGATGTGCGCGACTTCGTCGGCCGCGTGCGGCGCTTCCTGGGGCTGGCCGCCGACGCGCCAGTGGCGATGGTGGCGGAACCGAAGATCGACGGGCTGTCCGCCTCGCTGCGCTATGAGAAGGGCCGCTTCGTGCAGGGGGCGACGCGCGGCGACGGTGCCGTGGGCGAGGACATCACCGCCAATCTGCGCACGGTATCCGGCATTCCCGAACGCCTCACCGGCGACGCGCCCGACGTGCTGGAGGTGCGCGGCGAGGTCTATATGCGCAAGGACGAGTTCCTGGCGATGAACGAGGCCGCTAGGGCGCGCATCGAGCAGGGCGAGAAGGGCGAGAAGATCTTCGCCAACCCGCGCAACGCGGCGGCCGGCTCGCTGCGCCAGCTCGACTCCACGATCACCGCGAAGCGCAAGCTGCATTTCTTCGGCTATGGCTGGGGCGAGCTGAGCGATCCGGTTTCCGAGACCCAGTCGGGCTTCATGGAGCGGCTGAAAGGCTGGGGCTTCGGCACCAACCCGCTCTGGAAGACGCTCGATTCGGCGGACGCGCTGATCGCCTATCATGCCGAGATCGCGGCGCAGCGCTCCGGCCTGCCCTACGATATTGACGGCGTGGTCTATAAGGTCGATTCCATCGCCCTGCAGCAGCGCCTCGGCATGGTCAGCCGCGCGCCGCGCTGGGCGATTGCCCATAAATTCCCGGCCGAGCAGGCACAGACCCGGATCCTCGACATCGAAATCCAGGTCGGCCGCACCGGCGCCCTGACCCCGGTCGCCAATCTGGAGCCGGTGAATGTCGGCGGCGTCATGGTCAGCCGCGCCACCCTGCATAATGAGGACGAGATCGCCCGCAAGGATGTGCGCGTGGGCGATACCGTGATCCTGCAGCGCGCCGGCGACGTCATCCCGCAGATATTGGGTCCGGTGCTGGAACAGCGGCCGGCGGACTCGGCGCCCTTTATCTTCCCCGACAAATGCCCGGCCTGCGGCAGCGACGCGGTGCGCGGAGAGGGCGAGGCGGTGCGGCGCTGCGTCGGCGGCCTGACCTGCCCGGCACAGGCGGTCGAGCGGCTGCGCCATTTCGTCAGCCGCGACGCCTTCGACATCGAAGGGTTGGGCGAGAAATCCATCCAGGCCTTCTTCGAGGACGGCACGGTGAAAAGCCCCGCCGACCTGTTCACCCTGCAGTCGCGCGACGGCCAGTCGCTGACGCCGCTGCGCAACCGCGAGGGCTGGGGCAAGCTGTCGGCGGACAAGCTGTTCGCTGCCATCGAGCAGCGCCGCAGCGTGCCGCTGGAGCGCTTCATCTATGCGCTGGGCATCCGCCAGATCGGCCAGGCCACGGCAAAGCTGCTGGCCCGGCATTACGGATCGCTGGACGCGCTGACCGACGCCCTGAAGGATGCCGCCGCTAACCCGGAAGGCGATGCCTATCGCGATTTGGTGAACATCGACCAGATCGGCCCGGCGGTGGCGAAGGATCTGATCGCCTTCTTCGCCGAGGACCATAATCGAGAGACGGTCGGCGCGCTGCGCGATCAGGTGGCGGTCGAGGATTATGTCAGCCGCGTCGCCACGGACTCGCCCATCATGGGCAAGACCGTGGTGTTCACCGGCACGCTGACCCGCGTGACCCGCGACGAGGCGAAGGCGCGGGCCGAGGCGCTGGGCGCCAAGGTCGCCGGTTCGGTGTCGAAGAAAACCGACTATGTGGTGATCGGCGCGGATGCCGGTTCCAAGGCGAAAAAGGCCGAGGAACTTCTGGCCCCCGAGCAGATCCTGGACGAGGATGGCTGGTTCGATCTCATCGGCGCGTGATCGCCGGTGCGTGGCAGCGCCGGGTGTGATTTAACAACAACAAGGCCGGCCTGAAATCGGCCAGCGGGCGTTGAAGGGACAAAACGATGCGTCTGGTGAAAACATCGATCGAGATTGCCTGCTCGCCGGGTGAAGCGTGGCGTGTGCTGATGGATTTCCCCGCCTATGCGGAGTGGAACCCCTTCATCCAGCAGATCACCGGCACAGCCACCCCCGGCCATCGGCTGCGCCTGACCCAGACACTGCCCGACGGGCGGACGCGGTCCATCCGCTACCGGGTCGTGAAGCTGGATGTCCGGCGTGAGCTGCGGCTGCGTTCCAGCGCCCTGTTGCCCGGCCTGCTGCGCCGCGAGCTTGTGTTCCGCATGATCAGCCGCGGGGCGATGGGCTGCAGCTTCTACCAGCAGGAGGAGGTCAGCGGGCTGTTCTCCATCTTCATCGGCGCGGGTAGCCTCGCGGCGCTGCGGCTGCGCTTTGAGGCGATGAACGCGGCGCTGAAGGCCCGCTGCGAAGGCACCGAGCCGCCGATGCTGGTGCTGGCGCATCACGATGCCGTCGAGGACGCACCGGCCAAGGACGCACAGGGCGCGGACACGGTAGAAGGCGGCGCGACGGCGGCTTGACGTGACCTCACTTGAATGATGTCATATACGACATCATGTTGGTGATTGACACGAATGTTCTTGTCGCGGGACTGCGCTCAAGGAACGGCGCAAGCTTTCATATTCTGAAGGCGTTAGGCGAAGGACGGCTTCTGGCGGCGGCCTCCGCAGCGTTACTTTTCGAATATGAGGCTGTTCTGCGGCGCGACGATCAACTGAGCGCCTTCTGGTTGGATGAAACGGAGATCGATACCCTTCTCGGCGTGCTGGCCAGCAAGCTGTATCCCACACCCATTCATTTCGAATGGCGGCCACAGCTCACCGATCCGGGCGACGAGAAGGTGCTTGAAACGGCGATCAATGCCGCTGCGAGGGCAATTGTCACCCACAATACCTCGGACTTCATTCCGAATACGCTTCGCTTCGGCATTGAGGTTATTACACCTGCCGAATTGTTGCGCCAGCAACCGGAATTAATGGAGGACAAGCAATGAGCACTTATTCTCTGCGCATCCCGGATGATTTGATGGAAGAGGCCAAGAAACTGGCCGCTAGGAACGACACGTCGCTGAACCAGTTCTTCCTGGCCGCCATTGCCGAGCGTGTCGGCACCGAACGTACCAAGCGTGTGTTCGAGCGCATGGCCGCCAAGGCGGATGAGCAGACATTCCAGGCGATCCTCAACCGTGTCCCGGCGGCGCCCATTCCGCCTTCCGACGCACTGCCGGAATAGTCCCCCTCACAGCGGCCGGGTGGCCTCTTCCAGCCAGCCGCGGGTCTCTTCGTCCAGCAGCGGCGCCAGCGTCTCGCGCACGCGGGCATGGTAGCCATCCATCCAGCCGCGCTCTTCCGGCGTCAGCAGCGGCAGATCGATCAGCGTGCGGTCGATCGGCGCCAGGGTCAGCGTCTCGAAGCCCAGCATCGGCCGCTCGCCGCCCGGCACCTCGACGGCTTCCGTGACCGCCACCAGATTCTCGATGCGGATGCCATAGGCGCCGGTCTTGTAGTAGCCGGGCTCGTTGGAGACGATCATGCCCGGCTGCAGCGCGATTGTGTTGCCGGCCTTGGAGATGCGCTGCGGCCCCTCATGCACCGACAGGTAGCTGCCGACGCCATGGCCGGTGCCATGGTCGAAATCGAAACCGCTCTGCCAGAGCGAAAGCCGCGCCAGAACGTCCAGCTGACTGCCGGTCGTGCCCTGCGGAAAGCGCGCCGTGGCGATGGCGATATGGCCTTTCAGCACACGGGTGAAACGGTCGCGCATCTCCGCCGAGGGCTGGCCGATGGCGATAGTGCGGGTGATGTCCGTGGTACCGTCCAGATATTGCGCGCCGCTATCGACCAGATAGAGCTCGCCCGGCTGCATCACCCGGTTCGTCGCCTCGGTCGCACGGTAATGCACGATGGCGCCGTTCGGGCCGGAGCCGGAGATGGTGTCGAAGGACAGGTCGCGCAGCAGTCCGGTCTCTGCGCGGAAGGCTTCCAGCCGGTCGGAGGCGGTCAGCTCGTCCACGGTGCCCTTCGGCGCCTCGCGCGCCAGCCAGGCCAGGAAGCGCGTCACCGCCGCGCCATCGCGCCGGTGCGCCTCACGGCTGCCTTGCAGCTCCACCGGGTTCTTGCAGGCCTTGGGCAGCAGGCAGGGATCGGCGGCGCGTGTCACTTTCGCCCCTGCCGTCTGCAGCTGTTCCAGCACCGCAACCGGCGCTGTCGCCGGATCGACGCGGACCCGCTTGCCCGCCGTCCCCAGCGCCGCCAGTGCCGGCAGGAAAGCGTCGGGCGTGGCCAGCGCGACCTCGTTGCCGAGGTGACAGCGCGTTGCCTCGCCCAGCTTGGCCGGATCGATGAACAGGCTGACGCTGGCATCGGCGTTCAGAATGGCGAAGGACAGCGGCAGCGGCGTGTGCGGCACGTCCGTGCCGCGAATGTTCAGCAGCCAGGCAATGGATTCCGGTAGGGTCAGTGCCGCCGCATCCTCGCCCGCCTTCGCCAGGTCCGCCGCGATCTGGCGGCGCTTGTCTGCCGAGGCCATGCCGGCATGGGCAATTTCGTGCGGCACGGCGGGGGTGGCCGGCGGCGCCGGCTGGTCAGCCCAGACCGCGTCCAGCGGGTTGCCCTCGACAGCGACCAGCGCGCCCTTCGCCTTCTCCACCGCCACCTTCAGCTTTTCCAGATCGTTCGGCGTGTGCAGCCAGGGATCGTAGCCCAGCTTCGCCCCCGCCGTCAGGTTGGCCTCGATCCAGTCGGGCATCGACTGGTCGGCACTGTGGATGCGCGCGAACAGCCCGCCATCGACCTGTGCCGCCACCTGCAGCGTGTAGCGGCCATCGACGAACACCGCCGCCGCGTCGCGCAGCACCGCCGCATTGCCGGCCGAACCGGTAAAGCCGGTCAGCCAGGCCAGCCGCTCGGCGCGGGCCGGCACATATTCGCCCTGATGCTCGTCGGCGCGCGGCACCAGGAACCCGTCCAGCCCGCGCCGCGCCAGTTCGGCACGCAGGGCGCGGAGGCGGGTTTCGTGCGGCGCGCTATGCGTCTTCAGGGGCGCTGTGGAGGGGCTGACAGCGGACATGGCAGGACTTTCGGTTGCGATTACACCCCAGAAGCTAGGCCCTCCCCCTGCCGGAAACAAGCATTCCTGCGGCTTTCCGGCCAAGCATCCCGGTTAACGCATGAGCAACGATTAGATATGCACTAATATCATTGCTGCGGTGCACGAAATGCGCGTTTCCTCAGGCCCGGACAGGCATATTTATATCTCGTGATTTTAACGGAGCGCCCGGCCAGCCCACGGTCCATAAGGGATTGAGCGACTGAGGCGTCCATGATGATAAAGATGAGGATGACCGCCATGTCGAGCAACACCGCTCTGAACAACACTGCCAATGCTGCGGCGCACAATGGTGCCTACACCATGCCGCAGATCGACGTTCTGTCGAACATCACCTATGCCCGCTCCCTGCAGGCTGCCGCTGTCCGCAAGGGCACGATCTTCGTGGCCCGCGCGATTGCCCGCGGTGCCGTGTGGCTGGTGCAGCCGGTCCTGGACTGGCAGCGCAAGAACCGCACCTATTCCGAGCTGATGTCGCTGGACGACCGCATGCTCGAGGATATCGGCCTGCATCGCACCCAGGTGCGCAGCGTGGCCTATGACAGCGACGTCGATGCCGGCATCGCCGCCAACACCAACCGTTCCCCGAAGGCAGCGTAAACTCCCCCCTCTACGCGCCTCACAGGGCCGGCGGCTCTCGCGATCCTTTTCCTCCCTGGGATCTGCTGAGAGCCGCCGGTTTTATTTTGTGCGGAATTCAGCCGATCACAAGCGTGTGCCAGCCATCCTGCGGGATCCGGCGCTTCAGATAGAGGCGCTGGGCGCGGTGCGCGGACAGCACCCATTTCTCCTGCCGCGCGGTCAGGCCCGACAGCACGGCAATGCCGCCCGGCGCCAGATGGCGCTTCAGATCCTTCGCCATACGGCACAGCGGCCGCGCCAGGATGTTGGCGAAGATCAGATCGTAGGGTCCCTTGCGCGTCACCAGCGGGTTGCGGTAGCCCGGCCCGGAGATCGCGCGCACGGCCGGCACGCGGTTGAGGCGCGTATTCTCCCGCGCCACGTCGCGCGCCTGCGGATCGATATCCGACAGCAGCACCCGGCAGGGCCAGCTCTTCGCCGCCGCCACGCCCAGAATCCCCGACCCACAGCCCATATCCAGCACCCGGAACGGCCGGTGCCGGCGCTTCGCCATATCGCCGGCCGCCATCAGGCAGCCGCGCGTGGTGGCATGCTCGCCAGAACCGAAGGCGATGGCGGCGTCGATCAGCAGCGGGATGCTGCCCGAGGGCGGCTGCTTCTGGTGATGCGAGCCATGGATGAAATAACGACCGATCTGGATCGGCGGGAAGCGGCGCCGGTTTTCCTTCAGCCAGTCGGTCCAGGGCAGCACTTCGATCCGCGTCTCCGGCTCGGCGACGCCATTGGTCAGCGCGGTCACCGCCACGGCGGAGATCACGCCGGCACGGTCCGGCTGGCTCTCGCCGAACCCTTCGATCTTCCAGGTCACGCCCTCGCCCAGCTCCACCATCGCCACGGCGCTGACGAAGGGCTCGATGGCCTCGGCGAAATCCAGCGCCAGTTCGGCCGGAACCTCAAGCTCGACGCGGTAACCGCCAATGCGTTTCTGATCGCTCATTTCTTCTCCACGAAGGCGGCGAGCACCTTCTTGGTGCCGGCCTTGTCGAATTCGATTTCCAGCTTGTCGGCCTCGACGCTGCGCACCGTGCCCATACCGAATTTCTGGTGGAACACACGGGTACCGCGCTTCACCCCGTCGGCATTCGGCTTGTTGGTCGCCACGCTGTAGGGCACGCCTTCCAGGGTCGGCTGCTCGCGGCGCGCAAAGCGCCTGCCACCTTCAAAATAGCCGCCACTCTCGCGCGGCGGGCTGGAGGCATAGGCCCCGCTGCGGCTGGCCGCGCCCCAGTCGGTCTGCCGCGCGCCGCCACCGAACAACCCGCCCTCGACATCCTGCTCGACATGATCGGCCGGCAGTTCGGAGACGAAGCGCGAGGGCAGCGAATTCTGCCACAGCCCATGCACCCGCCGGTTGGCGGCATAGAGGATATCCGCCCGTTTACGCGCCCGCGTCAGCCCGACATAGGCGAGGCGACGTTCTTCCTCCAGCCCGGAGGCACCGCTTTCGTCCAGCGCGCGCTGGTGCGGGAACAGCCCTTCCTCCCAGCCGGGCAGGAACACGGTGTCGAATTCCAGCCCCTTCGCGCTGTGCAGCGTCATGATCGAGAGCTGGTCGAGCGAGCTGTCCTCGGCATTCTCCATCACCAGGCTGATATGTTCGAGGAAGCCGGCCAGGCTCTCGAACTCCTCCATGGCGCGGATCAGCTCCTTCAGATTTTCCAGCCGGCCCGGCGCTTCCGGCGATTTGTCGAGCTGCCACATGGCGGTATAGCCGCTCTCGTCCAGCACCAGCTGCGCCAGGTCGGGATGCGGCATATGGGTCAGCTCGGCGCGCCAGCGGTCGAAATCGCGGATCAGGTCGGACAGCGACTTGCGCGGCTTCGGCTTCAGCTCGTCGGTGCCGACCAGCTGCCGGCAGGCGGTCATCAGCGACGTCCCCTGCGCGCGCGCCAGCTGGTGCGCGGCCTGCAGGGTGGCATCGCCCAGCCCGCGCCGGGGCGTGTTCACGATCCGCTCGAAGGCGAGGTCATCGTCCGGCTGCGCGATGATGCGCAGGTAGGCGATGGCGTCGCGGATCTCCAGCCGCTCATAGAAGCGCGGCCCGCCAACCACCCGATAGGGCACGCCCAGCGTGATGAAACGTTCCTCGAACTCACGGGTCTGGAAGCCGGCACGCACCAGCACCGCCATCTCGGCCAGCGAGTTGCCGGCGCGCTGCAGCGCCTCGACCTCCTCGCCGACGGTGCGGGCCTCCTCCTCGCCGTCCCAGACGCCGCGCACGCGGACCTTCTCACCCTCATTGGCCTCGGTCCACAGCGTCTTGCCGAGCCGCCCCTCATTCTTCGCGATCAGCCCGCCGGCGGCGGCCAGGATATGCGGGGTGGAGCGGTAATTCTGCTCCAGCCGGATAACCGCAGCACCAGGGAAATCCTTCTCGAACTTCAGGATGTTGCCGACCTCGGCGCCGCGCCAGCCATAGATCGACTGGTCGTCATCGCCCACACAGCAGATGTTCTTGTTCTTCTGCGCCAGCAGCCGCAGCCAGAGATACTGCGCGACGTTGGTGTCCTGATACTCGTCCACCAGCATGTAGCTGAAGCGGTCGTGATATTCCGCCAGCACCTCCGGATGCTTCTGGAACAGCTCCACGCAATGCAGCATCAGATCGCCGAAATCGGCGGCGTTCAGAGTCAGCAAGCGTTCCTGGTATTGCCGGTACAGCTGCACGATCTTGCCGCCGGCCAGCTCCATCGCGTCTTCCGCCGGCACCCGGTCGGGGCTGAGCGCGCGGTCCTTCCAGCGCTGGATCGTGCCCATCAGCACGCGGGCCGGCCAGCGCTTGTCGTCGATGCCCTCGGCCTGCAGCAGTTGCTTCAGCAGCCGCACCTGATCGTCGGCGTCGAGGATGGTGAAATTGCTCTTCAGCCCCACAAGCTCGGCATGGCGGCGCAGAATACGCACGCAGATCGCGTGGAAGGTGCCGAGCCAGATCTGCTCCGCCGCCGGGCCGATGATCGCGGCGATGCGCTCGCGCATCTCGCGCGCCGCCTTGTTGGTGAAGGTGACGGCCAGGATATTCCAAGGTTTCGCCCGGCCGGTGACCAGCAGATGGGCGAGCCGGGTAATCAGCACCCGGGTCTTGCCGGTGCCGGCGCCGGCCAGCACGAGGACCGGTCCGTCGAGCGTCTCCACGGCCTGGCGCTGTGCCGCGTTCAGCGTGTCGAGATAGGCGGGCCGGGACGCGGCCGGACGGAAATCGGGGGAGGAAGGCGTGGTCATGGACATGCCGCCTGATATAGCGGATCGAGGACGATGCGTCTGCCCAAAATGGCGGTTCTATACCTTCGCTCATCTTACTAAATCATCCCTCTCCCCAACGCGGGAGAGGGTTGCGCAGCCTTATCGAGGCGTAAGCCGAGATTAGGCGAAGCTGGGTGAGGGGGAGTTGCACGACCAACGCCCCCCTCACCCGGTTCGCTGACGCTCACCACCCTCTCCCGCGAGGGGAGAGGGTTTTTTGCCCCCTACTCCGCCTCCGGCTCCTCCGGCGCGCCGCGGAAGCCGCTGGCGACGACGTAAAGCTCCGCCGAGTCAGAGCGACTGGAGGGCGGCTTGGCATGCTTCACTGTAGTGAAGCACAGCTTCATGCGGTTCAGCAGCGTGCCTTCGGTGCCGCCCTGGAACACCTTGCAGGCGAAGGTGCCGCCGGGCGCCAGCACCTCTTCCGCGAAGGCCAGCGCGCTCTCGCACAGGCCGATGATGCGCAGATGGTCGGTCTTGGTGTGGCCGGTGGTCGGCGGCGCCATGTCGGACAGCACCAGATCCGCCTTGCCGCCCAGCGCTGCCTTCAGCCGGTCGGGCGCGTCGTCGGCCAGGAAATCCATATGCAGCACGGTCACCCCGCCCATCTCGTCCATCGGCAGGATGTCCAGCGCCACGATGACGGCGTTCGGCGCGCGCTCCACCGCCACCTGGGTCCAGCCGCCCGGCGCCGCCCCCAGATCGACGATACGCTTCGCCCCCTTGAAGAAGTGGAACTTGTCGTCCAGCTGGGCGATCTTGAAGGCCGCGCGCGAGCGATAGCCCTGGCGCTTCGCCTCCGCCACATAGGGGTCGTTCAGCTGGCGCTGCAGCCACAGTGTCGAGGAGAGCGAGCGCTTGCGCGCCGTCTTCACCCGTACCGCCGGTCCACTACGCCCGGAGGGGCCGCTGCCGCGACTCATGAGTATCTTCCCGCTATCACGTTGATGAATTCCTAAAGCGTCAGGCGCCGGTAATGCGGCCCGGTAGCGTGGCGCACCCGGCCGGTCTCATGCCGTTCCAGCAGGCCGAACAGGATACCCTCGCGCACGCCGCGATCGCCGACCCGCAGGCGCCCGACCGGCCAGCGCCGGCAGATCGCATCCAGGATGGCGCAGCCGGCCAGCACCAGGTCGGCGCGGTCATGGCCGATGCAGGGCTGTGCGGCGCGGCCGGCATAATCCAGCGAGACCAGCCTTGTGGTCATCTCCTGCACCTGATCGAAGCCCAGGAAGGTGCCATCCACCTTGGAGCGGTCATAGCGCGCGAGGCCCATCGACATACCGGCCAGCGTGGTCACCGTGCCCGAGGTGCCGAGCATCTGCACCTCGCCGGCCTTGATGCGCTGGCCGATGGAGCAGATCGCCTCGAACTTCTCCAGATGCGGCGCCACCTCGGCGATCATCGCCTCATAGACGGTGCGGCCAATATCCTGGCAACCGAAGCGTTCGGCGAGGCTGACCACGCCCAGCGGGATGGAAATGATCTTGCGCAGCTCGTGCCCGCCGCCCTCCTCCAGCTTGAAGAAGGACACCTCGGTCGAGCCGCCGCCAATATCGAAGACCAGGCCGTAGGGCGTGTCACGGTCGAGCAGCGGCACGCAGCCGGCGACGGCCAGCGCCGCCTCCTCCTCGGTGTCGATGATCTCGATGGCGAGGCCGGTCTCGTCCTTCACCCGGACCATGAACTCGTTGCAGTTGGCGGCGCGGCGGCAGGCCTCGGTGGCAACGGCGCGGAAGGATGTCACCTGGCGGCGCTCCATCTTCTGCGCGCACACGCGCAACGCCTCCACCGTGCGGTCCATCGCGGCGGGCGACAGCAGGCCGCTGGAACACACGCCCTCGCCCAGCCGCACGACGCGCGAGAAGGCGTCGATCACCTTGAAGCCCTCGCAGCCGCGCTCGCGCCGCGCCGGGCGGGCGACCAGCAGCCGGCAATTGTTGGTGCCGAGATCGAGTGCCGCGAATACCGGCGGGGCTGGCCTGAACGCCGCCTCATCGCGGACGAGCGTGTCCGAGGCCGGCGGCAAAGCCGCCGGCATCCGGGCATTCTCGGGGCGATAAGGCTTGTTGATGACACGCACTCCGTTCTCTGAACTGGCGATGGCCGCTTCCGCGCCGACGGGCCGTCACACTCCATCAGCTTAGTCTGTATTATATATGGTGTTCAGCACAAGGCTGGCCGCCATATAAAGTGAAACCCTGCCATGATTTTCCATCCTGCGGGATTTCCAGAGCCATCGTACACAGACCGGCAAGCCGCCGTCCAGACGCTGCGGTGCCGCACCCCGCCGCGTCGCGCGTCTGGGCCCCTTCAAACCCCGGGCCAGAACTTGGGCCAGCCACCCCACCAGACCTTGGGCCGAATTGGGCGAAAATTCGCGCCACCGGGACAGAGAAGGGCTTAACAGCACCAGATTGATATGATAGAGAAGCGCCCTCTTAATCGGGCGGAGGCATACCGCAGCGCTTTTCGGCGCAGCTTCCCGCCCCACGGTTGGGGGATCGTCTAGCGGTAGGACTACGGACTCTGACTCCGTCAACCCTGGTTCGAATCCAGGTCCCCCAGCCAATTCTAATTTTCCCTTTAAAATCAGCACCATAGAGCACTTTGACAGGCACCTGCTAGTACAGGTTGCTATGACAGATTGCTATGACGCGGCCTGCCGGTACCTGGGCGGTCGGCCCCTCACAGAAGGGGTTTATCCATGCTCACGCTTCTCAACGACGCCACCTCCGTTAGCCGCCGCTTCAGCCTAGAGCTGGAAGAAGACGATCTGGTGGTGATTGCCCGCGCTCTCGGGCGCTGTCGGCAGCCGGAGGACCGCCCCGACCATCAGGACGAACAGGGGAACATTGCAGCCCTTCACGAGCGCTTCACGGCTGGGCAGCAGCTTCTCGGCTTCCTCCTTGGCGACGATGCTGTACGCCTCGGCTTCCGCCACGCGGGCCAGGGCCTCGGCCATCTTGGCCTTGGCCACCTCCTGCCACGCCGAAGCGATGTCGGCAGGCAGCGGCATGGTCTCGCCCTTCTCCATCGTGTAGGTGCCCGTCTTGCGGATCGCCGGGAGGACTTCACGGGTAACCCAATCCTGGAAGGGACGGGCGTTCGGGCGGTTGCTGCGCATTATGAGCTTGTAGAGACCGCTTTCGGACAGAACGGTCTGCGAGCGCTGGCGGTAGCCGGCCTTGGTGGCAGCACCTTGCCATTTCCAGCAGCCGGTCTCCGGGTCGATGGCGACCCGCGTCTTCAGGTACTCCTGGAGTTCCGCTGCGGTCTTCTCCGCCATCAGCCCCGGCCCTCCGGGCGGCAGCTTTCGGGCATGGGGGTACGCTTGCGCTTCTTGCGCATGATGGTTCCTTTCCTGGAAACGCAAAAAGCCGCCTGGATTTCTCCAGACGGCTCTTACGGTTGGTTGTGATGGTGTGCGGTGGTGATCTAGCCGGCACCGCGCCGGTTCGTGTGGAGAACGGAGGTGATTGCCCCCGCTCCCCTATGCGCCCTCACTGAACCCCGATGGTCCGCGCTCGGGCCTGGTTCAGCTTCCACTCCCGGTACGCTTGATGCACCGCCGGGTTCTCCCGCCATAGCTGCACCTCGGCGGCCTTGCGGTACTGCTCCACGATCCGCTGGACGGCGATCAACCGCCCCCCGGAGAAGTCCGCATCCCCATCGCTAAGGCGATAATAAGCGGCAGACTGAATGACCGCCTCCAGGGTCTCCTTCAGGGTCCGCCCGCCAACACGGAGGGTCCCCGTCAGCTCCAGCCAGCGGTCAAAGGCGGATTGCCGATGACTGGTGCCGGGCAGGCCGGAGAAAGCCGGCATGGCGATTTCCCGAAGGTCCACGCCATAGCGTTCCGGCCTGGGCTGCCGGAAGCCGCCCTCATGGACGATTGCCAGCCGGGCAAGCTCCGTCTTCACCGCCTCGTTCCTGAACTCGGAATAGGCGAAGGGCGAGAGCCAGTCCGGGCCGAAGCCCGCCGGGACGTTCACGGGTTCCCCCAGGAAGTTCCGCCTCGGGTCCAGCTCCTGGCTGTAGCCGGGGAGCCGGCTGCGGATGGCCTGAAGCATGCCATTCACCTCCCGAAGGTATGCTGAGCACCTGAACATTATGCCGCCATTGCCTAGAGTTTTTCTGCTTGTAATTGAATCTGAGGGTTTCCCCGAGGGGTAATTTTGTGATTCAAACTATCCACTGGTTAGGAGGCCAGCATGGATGAGGCCATATTCTGCGGATTTGCGGGCACTTTTCTGCCGTTATCTGGATGAGGGCATGTCCGCGCGAGCGGCGGGGCAAGTGGTTGGGGTGAGCGCGAGCACGGCGGTCAAATGGGCACAGCGACGGCGCGCGACGGGATCAGTTGCAGCGAACAAGATCGGAGGCGGCAAGCCCGTTCTGTTGGAGGCCGAACGCGACTGGCTGATGGCGCGGATCGAACAGAAGAAGGACCTGACGCTGCACGAGTTGCTGGCCGAGCTTCGCAACGAGCGGGGCGTTGTGGTTTGCTGCGACACGCTGTGGCGGTTCCTGCGGCGCTGCGGCAAGACATTTAAAAAAAGACGCTTTTCGCCAAGGAGCAGGATCGCCCCGACGTCGTCCGGCGCCGCAATCGCTGGAGCTGGGTCCAGCGCTGGGTAGACCCCAGACGCATGGTCTTCATCGACGAAACCTGGGCCAAGACCAACATGACCCGCACCCATGGCTGGTGCACAAAGGGCGAGGCGCTGATCGACAAGGTGCCGCATGGGCACTGGAAAACGCTGACCTTCATTGCCGGGCTGCGGCACGATGGTATCGTTGCCCCCTGCGTCCTCGACGGCCCGATCAACGGCGAGAGCTTTACCGCATGGGTCGAGCAGTTCCTGATCCCGGTGCTGGAACCAGGCAGCATCGTCGTCGTCGAACAACCTCGGCAGCCACAAGGGACAGGCGGTGCGCAAGATGCTCAAGGCGGCGGGCATCAGGCTGTTCTTCCTGCCGCCTTACTCGCCCGATCTGAACCCCATCGAAGAGATGTTCTCCAAGCTCAAACGCCTCCTGCGCAAGGCAAATGAGCGCACAGTCGAGGCCACATGGAGGCGCATCGGCAAACTGCTCGATCACTTCTCGCCCGCTGAATGCAAAAACTACATTCGTGGGGCCAGTTATGCATCAATATGAATCAGAAAGACTCTAGCGTAGGATTCCGCCCCCTTCCGCAAAGTGGCCCGCCATCGGTCCAGTCAGATTGATCTTGGCGCTCCCGTGAAGAATCTGGCCCATAGCATCTCCCTCTCCAACGGAGATAATGATACGCCATCACATTGTGGGACTAAACACCTAAGGCCTCCTGCTCAGCGCCGCCATCTCCCGCTCAAGCGGATCAACCCTTCGGCTTCCTGACGCTGAGCTGTTTTTACTCGGAAATCCTGCTCTGGTTGCCCTCGCAGGTAAAATAGCCAGGCTGTCAGTCAGATTGCGCAGAAGGTTTTCTTCGTGATGGTTTCAGCTATTTACACCGGTTGCTGTCCGGCGCTTGCACGTGGTACAGGCCGTGCCGCACGAACTTCATATAGGCCTCGATCACCCAGTCCGGCATTGCGCCGGGGCGATCCCCGCTAAAGCCGTAGCGCATGGACAGATAGCCGCGCGCCGCCAGCAGCATGAAGGCGACCACCTCCAGCTCGCGCTTTTCGTAGCCCGGCATCTCGCCGCGTTCCCAGCTGCGCGAAAGCGCGCGGGCATAGCCACCGGCGATCGCGTCGATATGCTGGCGGTGCGCCTTCGGCGCCAGCGTCTCAGCCTCATACAGGATGCGGTAGAATTCCGGATAGTCGCGCAGGAAGTCGAAATAGGCGCGGATGCGCCGCTCCTCGCGTTCCGGACCGGTCGCCTCGCCCATCCGGCTGCGAATATAGGCGAGCATCTTATCGCCGAGCGCCGGCAGCAACTGGTCGAACAGATCCTGCCGCGAGTCGAAATAATTGTAGAAGGTACCTTGCGCCACCTTGGCCCGCGCCGTGATGCGGGAAATCGACGCCTCGGCATACCCATGCTCGCCGACCATTTCGGCCGCCGCCTGGAACAGCGCCTGGCGTGTTTCCTCGCTGCGTTCGGCGCGCGAACGGCGCCGCGGCTTGTCCGTTTGCTGTTCCTTTTCCTTGGTCGCGCTCACGCATACCCCTCGTTGAAAGCCGCTGCACCGCCATTTACGCGATGGCGTGCGACCATATATTCCACGCGCCGAAGATCAAGCGTTTGCGCATACATCAGGCCGCCTTGCGCAGGCCGGGCAGCGCGGCAAAGCAGCGCAGCACCTCGCCGATATCGCCATCCGGCAGCCCCCAGACAAAAGCCTCCAGCCGATCATACACGGCGGACGGGATATCCGTCTCCGCCCCGACCCGGCGGATCAGCGCCGAATCGGTCGCCCGGTCATAGGCGAAATCGTCGGTGGTCTTGCTCTCGTACCGTTCGATTATCGCGCCATCCTCCAGCGTCACCGCAATGCGGCAGCACAGCGTCGGCACGGCCTCGTCGCTGACCAGCGTGACACGCCCGACCAGCGCGTTCACGGTGGCATCGTCATAGGTCGTCATCATCCGCATGGTCGGCGTGCCGCGCTCCAGCGTGGCGGCGATGCAGAACGGGATGCTCATCAGCGTGCCGGAGATGGAGGTGAACGGCCCCGCCGAATCCATACCGGCATAGCCCGTCTCGTAAGGATTCATCGTCACCGTCACCGATTTGATCTTCCGGCCGGCAATTTCCTGCTTCATTTCCAGCGCCGCCGTTACCGGAGTCTGGTTGAAGGCGCAGACCGGGAAAGGCTTGAAGGTCACGCGCAGGATCGCCCAATCCGTGCCAAGCGCCGCCGCCAGCGCATCGACGTCGCAGTCGGTACGGGCGAAGGCGCGCACGAAGCCCGCCTTGCCCTCGATGGCATGTGGCGCGGAGACGGAACCGGCGCGCGCCAGCTCAGCAGCAACGAACCCGTTTCGGCCGGCCATGCCCACCTGATAGCGCCATTCGTCCGTGCCGTCGGCGAAGCTCTGCAATATGCCGCCGGCGAAGCTGGCCGCATTGGCGATGGCCGCCTGGGTCTGCGCCGCATCGAGGCCCATCAGCTTCGCCGACGCCGCCGCTGCCGCCAGCGTGCCGTAGATCGGCGAGGCGCGCAGCCCGGCCGGCGTGGTCTTGCCGGCATAGGCCTTTTCCAGCAGTCCGCCAACCTCATAGCCGGCGATCAGCGCCGGTAGCAGCCGGGCGACGGGGTAGTTGCGCGCCTCGGTGATCGCCGTCAGCAGCGGGATCATGATCGCGCCCAGATGCGCCGCACCGCAGGTATCCTCCTGCGCTCTTCCATGGAACAACGCAGAATTAGCCAGCGCCGCGCCGGTGATAGAGGTCTTGCGGCCGTCGCCCAGCAGCGTCGCGCCATCGGCCCGCTCGCCATCCATTGCCAGCGCCGCCCGGCGCGCGACCGGGGCATAAGGCGTGTTGTGACAACCAAGGCCGATACCGTAGCCATTCAGCAGGCAGACCCGCGCCTTCTCCACCACTTCCGGCGGCAGCGTCGCAAGCTCGAGGGAGACAACGAAATCGGCGAGTGTGCGGGAGAGTGTCATGGCGTCCTCCTCCTATTCGGCTTGTTGCCGGTCAGCCTGGTCCGGCATAAATTCGTCGCGCAGCACGCGCTTCAGAATCTTGCCGGACGGGTTGCGCGGCAGTGCCTCGCGCAGATGCAGTTCTTTCGGCACCTTGAAGCTGGCCAGATGCTGGCGGCAATGGTCGCGCATCACCTCATAGGCCAGGGTCTGGCCCGGCTTCGGCACGATCACGGCCACCGGCTTCTCGCCCCAGTGCTCGTCCGGCACACCGATCACGGCGACCTCGCTGACCTGCGGCATCTGGTAGATCACGCGCTCCACCTCCGACGAGGCGATGTTCTCGCCGCCGGACAGGATCATGTCCTTCTTGCGATCCGTGATGTAGAGGAAGCCGTCGGCATCGACATAGCCGACATCGCCGCTGCGGAACCAGCCCACGGGGTAGAAGCTGGCCTCGGTCTTCTCCGGGTCTTTCCAGTAACCCTTGGTGACCTTCGGTCCGCGCACGCAGATTTCGCCCTGCTGGCCCGCCGGAACCTCCCGGCCCTCATCATCAGTGATGCGGATTTCGCAATGCGGCGTCGGCCGGCCGGTGGAACCGATCTTGGCGATCTCCATGCCAGCCTCCATCAGCGTGTCGCCGCTGCAGGTCTCGGTCAGGCCATAGCCATCGATATAGCGGCCATTGGGGAACAGCTCAGTAAAGGCGCGGATGCGGGATTCCGGCGTCTTCTCGCCGCCGCCGATGGTCCAGCGCAGGCTGGTGAGGTCGTATTTCTGCCGCCCGTCCAGAGTCAGCGCGCGGCCCAGCATGACCGGGGCCATCCAGGCGCAGGTCAGCCTCTCGCGCTCGATAGCGGCCAGCATCCAGGCCGGATCGAAATCGCGCAGGATGCACATGGTTCCGCCAACCCACAGCACCGCCGTGCCCGGCAGGTCGAAGGCGCCGACATGGTAGAGCGGTCCAACGGTCAGGATGCGGTCATCCCGGGTCAATCCCAGGAAGATCGCCTGCTCCATGTTCTTCCAATAGTAATTGTCGTAGCTGTGCATCACCCCCTTGGGACGGTCGGTCGTGCCCGACGTGTACATCAGCCGGAACAGATCGCCCGGCTGGCGCGGCCGCTGCGGCGGGATGACGGACGGTATGCCGGTCAGCGCGCGGATATCCTTCTGTGCCGCCGCGTCCAGCAGCACTGTTTTCGGCAGATCGCGCACCACCGGCTGGAATTCCGCGTCGGCGAAGACCAGCTTTGCCTCGGCATTGCCGGTGATATAGGCGACCTCATCCGCCGCCAGCCGGAAATTCACCGGCAGGAAGACGCCGCCCAGATAGGAGGTGGCGAAGGCGATCTCAATGAAGGAAGACGAGTTCTTCATGAACACCGCCACCACGTCGCCCGCGCCAATACCCTGCCCGTCCATCCACGCCGCCAGCGCCTGGATGCGTGCCCACAGATCGGCATAGGTGATGCGCTGGTCCTCATAGATCAGCGCCAGCTGGTCCGGGGTACGGGTGGCATGGAAGCGGATGAAGGCGCTGAGATTGACCATGGCCGTCTGCTCAGTAGGAACGGGGCATCTTGAGGTTATGGATGGAGATGAAATTCAGGATCATCTCTTCCGAGATCGGCGCGATGCGGAACAGCCTGGCGTCGCGCCACAGCCGCTCGACATAGCTTTCCTTGGCATAACCCATGCCGCCCATGGTCTGCATCGCGCGGTCTGTCGCCTGGGCGCTGGCATGGCCGGCAATCAGCTTGGCGATATTCGCCTCGCTGCCATAGGGCAGGCCGCTGTCGAACAGGCTGGCCGCCTTGTAGTTCATCAGCCGCGCGGTCTCGGTCTGGGCATAAGCCTCGGCCAGCGGGAACTGCAGGCCCTGGTAGGAACCGATGGGCGCGCCGCGGAACACCTTGCGCTCGCCGGCATATTTCACCGCCAGCTCGATGGCCAGTTGCGCCGTGCCGACCAGGCAGGCGGTGGTGACGATGCGCTCCGTGTTCAGCACGTCCAGCAACTCATGCCAGCCCATGTCGAGGGTGCCGACGATCTCGTCCGGCCCGGCCCAGACATCGTCCAGAAACACCATGGAGGAGGTCAGCGTGTTGGTGCCCACCTTCTCGATCGGCGTGTGGCTCAGCCCCTCGCGGTCGCGGTCGAGCAGGAACATGGTGATGCCGTCGGTGCGGCGCTTCACATCCTCGGCCTTCTGGGTGCGGGCGATCACCAGCACCTTGTCGGCCTGAGGCACGCCGGTAATCCAGATCTTGCGGCCATTGATGCGGAAGCCATTGCCCTCCCGCCTGGCGAAGGTCTGGATTTCCAGGCTGTTGGAGCCGGCATCGGGTTCCGTCAGCGCCATGCAGAACAGCATCTCGCCGCTGACCAGCTTCGGCAGGTAGTCGCGCTTCATCTGCGCCGTGCCGAAGCGCGAGATGCCGACGCCGCCAAAGATCGGGTTGTTCATGAACAGCTGCCCGACGGTCGAGCCAGCGCCGCTGGCAGCCAGCGTCTCGACGATCATCGCCAGTTCCAGCATGCCCAGGCCGCTGCCGCCATGTTCTTCCGGCAGGGCCGCGGCGGCGAGGCCGGAAGAACAGATCGCCTTCCAGATTTCAGTGGGGAACTGCTTCTTGGCGTCAATCTCGCGCCAGTATTCCAGACCATATTCCCCGCCCACCTTGCGGGCGGTCTCGATGATCATCTTCTGCTGCTCGTTAAGCAGGAAATCCATGGTCAGTGCCTCAACCTTCGGTGAGAAGAAGCGAATGCGGGGCCTCCAGCGCCTCGGCAACGGCCTGCAACAGCCGGGCCGCCAGAACGCCGTCATAGACGCGGTGATCGCAGGACAGGGTGAGCGTCATTTCCTGGCGCAGCACCGGCCTGCCCATACTGTCCGGGCGGAAGATCTGCTCCACCGCGCCGACCCCCAGAATGGCGGATTGCGGCGGGCTGATGATCGGCGTCAGTGCCTTCGCGCCGAACATGCCGAGGTTGGAGACGCTGATTGCCCCGCCCGTCATGTCGGCAGCGTTCAGCCGGCCCTCGCGCGCCTTGGCGGCAGCGGCGGCGCTGGCGCCCGCCAGCCGGTCAAGCGGCAAGCGCCCGGCATCGCGCAGGATGGGGATGAACAGCCCGTCCTCGCTGTTCACCACCATGCCGACATCGGTGGCGGCGAAGGCAATATGGGCGTCGTGATCCCAGATGCGGTTGGCCCGTGGCACGGCGAGCAGCGCCCGGCCGACCGCCTTCAGCACCATGTCGTTGACGCTGATCTTCCGACCGCCGGACTGGTTCAGCTGCCCGCGCAGATCCAGCAGCGCGCCGATATCGGCGGCGCGGACCACCTGGAAATCCGGAATCTCGCGCCTGGCCGTCACGACCCGGCGCACCATCGACAGGTATCTGGCCGGCAGCGCGATACGCTCGCCCTCGGCAGACGGTGGAGCGGCTGGAGCCGTTTTCGCCGCCGCCTCGACATCGGCCGCCTTGATGCGCCCATCCGGCCCACTGCCGATGATGCCCGTCAGATCGACGCCCTGCGCCCTGGCGATGCGGCGCGCGAGCGGGGTCGCGCGGATGCGCTCGCCAGAGGCTACCGGCAGATTTTCCCCTCTGGCCCGCGGCTTTGGCGCTTCCACAGCCGGCCCGGGCGCATCTGGCGCCTCGGCGATGAACCCTTTCCCGGTCCAGCGGGCGACAGGCGTGCCGACCGGTACCGTCTCGCCGGCCTGGACCAGAATCTCGGCGATTGTGCCGGCGCTGGGCGCTTCGACCTCATTGGCGATCTTGTCGGTCTCGACGACGAAGATCACCGCCCCGGCTGGCACATTGTCGCCGGGCTTCACCTTCCAGTCCGCCAGCACGCCTTCCGTCATGGTGAGGCCCAGCTTCGGCATCACCAGATCGGTCAGCACGGGCGCGTTATTTGCCGGTGAAGACGGCATTCCGCTTCTCCACAAAGGCGGTGCATCCCTCATGCGCGTCGGCGCTGTCCAACACCAGGCTGACCATCGCCTGCTCATGCGCCAGCGCGGAGGGCAGCGCCATGTCGGCGCCGTTGTTCAGCGTGCGCTTCAGCATCTTCAGCACCAGCGGGGATTTGTGGGCGATGCGCTCGGCCAGCGCCATCACCTCCTCCATCAGATTTTCCTTCGGAACGGCGCGGTTGATGAGACCCATCGCCGCCGCCTCTGCGGCGGTCACATGCGTTCCCGCGAACATCAGTTCTTTCGCCTTGCACAGCGGCACCTGGCGGATCATGCGCTGGGTGCCGCCTGCGCCGGGGAACAGGCCCAGCGTGATCTCCGGCAGGCCCAGCCGCGCAGTATCGGCGGCGATCCGGATATCCAGCGACAGCAGAAACTCCGTCCCGCCGCCCAGCGCCCAGCCATTGATCGCGGCGATGGTCGGCTTGTCGCTGGTCTCGAAGCGGCGGAATACGCGGTGAATGATCTCGGCGAATTCCTGATAATGCGGCAGCCCCTGCCGGGAATTCAGGTCGGCGATGTCGCCGCCGGCCACAAAGGCCTTCTCGCCTGCGCCGGTGACCACGATAACGCGCACATCCGCATTCTTCTCCAGCCCGTCCAGCGCCTGTTCCAGCGCCAGCACGGTCGGCACGTCGAGCGCGTTCATCACCGCCGGCCGGTTCACCGTGATGATGCCGATTGCCCCCTTCACTTCGGTCAGGACTGTCTGCTCGCTCATCGGGAATGATCCTCGTTACGGTTTCAGGCCAGGGTCTTGCGGACGGCATCGGCGATTCGGCCGGCATCCGGCAGATAGCCCTGCTCCAGGGTCTTGGCGAACGGCACGGGCATGAAGGGCGCGCCGACACGGACAATCGGGCCGTCCAACTCGTCGAAGCCGATATCCGCCATGCGCGCCGCGATCTCCGCGCCGATGCCGAAGGCCTCCACCGCCTCATGCGCGACCACCAGCCGGTGGGTGCGCGACAGGGACTCCAGTACCGCCGCCTCGTCCCAGGGCTGCAGCGAGCGCAGGTCCAGCACCTCGGCCTCCACCCCCTCGCCCGCCAGTGTGTCGGCGGCGTCCAGCGCGGTGTGAACCGCCGCGCCATAGGTCACGATGGTCGCATCCCGGCCGGGCCGGGCGATGCGGGCCTTGCCGATCTCCACGGCAGGCAGATCGTCGGGCACATCCTCCTTGCGGGCATAGAGCGCCTTGTTCTCCACCATGATCACCGGATCGGGATCGTTGATGGCGGCGCGCATCAGCCCATAGGCATCGGCGACGCTGGCCGGGCACACCACCTTCAGGCCAGGGATATGCGCGAACCACGCCTCCAGGCATTGCGAATGCTGTGGCCCGGCGGAAACGCCGCCGCCATGCGGCAGGCGCACCACCATCGGCACGCTGCCCTGGCCACCGAACATGAAGCGCGCCTTGGCCGCCTGATTGACGATGGCATCCATCGCAATGGCGACGAAATCCATGAACATGATTTCGACCACCGGCCTCAGCCCGGTCATCGCCGCGCCCACGGCGGCACCGACGATGGTGGCTTCCGAGATCGGCGTGTCGCGCACCCGGTCCTCGCCATAAGCTTCCAGCAAGCCGCGCGTCACGCCGAAGGGGCCGCCGGCGGCTGCGATATCCTCGCCGAACACGATCACGGACGGATCGGCCGCCATGGCGTCCGACAGGGCCTGGTTCAGCGCACGGACGTAGCGAAGCTCTGCCATCGCTACGCTCCTGCCGGGGTATAGACATCGGCCTGCGCTGCCGCGAATTCCGGCAGGGGTGCGGCGCGCGCCGCCGCGGTCGCGGCGTCGATCTCGGCCATGATATCGCTCTCGATCCGCAGCAGCATTGCCTGCTCCACGCCCAGGGAGACGAGCCGGCGGGTGGCACGCTGCAGCGGATCGAGCCTGTCGCGGTCGTGCAATTCTGCCGGATCGCGGTATTTCTGCGCGTCGCCCTCATAGTGACCGCGCACGCGCTGGGTGATGCATTCCAGCACACGCGGCCCGCCACCCTTGCGGATTTCGGTGACAAGCCGGCCCGCCGTTTCGGCGACGATCTCGACATCATTGCCGTCGATGGTCTCGGCCGGGATGCCGAAGGCGTCAGCCAGCTTCGCCAGCGGAGCGACGAACTGCTTCGATGTCGGCGAGAATTCCGACCAGCCATTATTCTCGCACACGAACAGCACCGGCAGCTTCCACAGGGCGGACAGGTTCAGGCTCTCATGCAGCACGCCTTCGGCCAGCGCGCCATCGCCGAAGAAGACCACGCCGACGCCGCCGGTCTTGCGCACCTGATGGGCCAGCGCACTGCCGACGGCGATCGGCATGCCGGCGCCGACGATACCGTTCGCGCCCAGCATGCCGGCCGACATGTCGGCAACATGCATCGAGCCGCCCCGCCCCTTGCACACGCCGGTCTCCCTTCCCATCACTTCCTGGAAGAAGCCATTCAGTTCGACGCCCTTGGCCAAGGCGTGGCCGTGGCCGCGATGGGTCGAGGCGATGGTGTCCTTGCGCTCCAGCACCGATCCCAGCCCGGCGGCAATCGCCTCCTGCCCGATGGAGAGATGGATGAAGCCCGGCACCTCGCCATCGGCGAAAAGCTGGGACAGCCTCTCCTCGGTGCGCCGGATCAGCAGCATCTGCCGGTACAGCGCCAGCAGCGCCTCCGGCGTGTTGCTGCCTTTCCGGGCCCCATTCCGGGCTTTAGATGGCGAGATAGCGCTGCTTGATGGCATCGTTCGCCCTCAACCCCTCGATTGTATCGCGATAGACGATCTGCCCCTTATCGACCACGGTCGCATGAGTGGCGATGCCGAGGCAGAAATGCATGTTCTGTTCGGCCAGCAGGATGGTCGCCCCCATGTCCCGCAATCGCCGGATCAGATCGCCGATGGCCTGGACGATGATTGGTGCCAGCCCCTCGGACGGCTCGTCCAGCAGCAGGATTTCCGGATTGCCCATCAGGGTGCGGGCGATGGTCAGCATCTGCTGCTCGCCGCCGGACAGGCGGCCGGCCATGCGGTGGCGCATGCCGGCGAGGATCGGGAACGCCTCATAGACCCGCTCCAGAGTCCAGTAATCCTCGCCATTCGGACCTTTCTTGGTGCCAATGACGAGATTGTCCTCGATGCTGTGTTCCGGGAACACCTGCCGGTCTTCCGGTACGTAGCCGATGCCGGCGCGGGCGATGCGGAAAGGTTTGCGGCCCGAGACTGTCACGCCGGCCAGATTGATCTCGCCCCGGCGTGGCGGGGCGATCCCGGCGATGGCCTTGAAGGTCGTGCTCTTGCCCGCGCCGTTGCGGCCAAGCAGCGCCATGGTCTGGCCCTTCTCCACCGTCAGGTCGAGGCCGAACAGAATCTGGCTGGCGCCGTAGAACACGTCGATGCCCTTCACTTCCAGCATGATCTCGGCCATCCCTCAGTCCTCCCCGACGGATTCGGTGATGTGATGGTCGGTGCCGAGATAGGCGTCGATCACATCCTTGTTGCGGCGGATGTCGTCGGGCGTGCCCTCGGCCAGGACTGCGCCGTACTTCAGCACGCGGATGGTCTGGGCGATCTTGAAGACGATATCCATATCGTGCTCGATGAAGATGAGGGTCATCTTCTCCGCCTCCCACAGGCGATAGACCTTGTCGATCATCTGCCAGCGCTCTTCCGGCCCCATGCCCGCCGTCGGCTCGTCGAGCAGCAGCACCTTCGGCTCCATCGCCAGCGCCAGCGCGATATCGAGCAGCTTCTGGTCGCCATGCGACAGGTTGCGCGACAGCACCGCCGCCTTCGCCGAAAGCCCCAGCAGCGCCATGATCTCCTCCACCCGCGCCTCGGCGCTCTGCAGCGGGAAGCGAGTCAGCACCTGCGTGGATTGCCGGCGGTGCGAAATGACGGCCGCCATCAGACTCTCGTGCAGGGTGAGACTCGGGAAGATCGAAGCTACCTGGAAGGCGCGGCCAATGCCCTTGCGCACGATTTCCAGGCTGGAGCGGCCGACGATATCCTCGCCATCGAACAGCACGCGCCCGCGATCCGGACGGATATGGCCGGAAATCAGGTTGAAAAAGGTCGTCTTGCCGGCCCCGTTCGGCCCGATGATCGCAGTCAGCGAGCCGGTCGGGAAGTCCAGCGAGACATCGTTCATCGCCACGACGCCGCCGAAGGCCTTGTATAGATTCTCGACTTTCAGCATCGCGGCTAACTCCGCTTCGGCGGCACGCCGCCATAGGTGTTCCATGGCGTCGCCACCAGCCAGCCGGCATCGACCGGCAGGGTGACGCCGGTGATCCCCGAGGCATCGTCGGAAACCAGGAAGCTGCACGCCTTCGCCACCTCCTCCACGCCGACCAGCCGGCCGAAGGCGGAGTTCTCCATCAGCGCCGCCGGGTCGCGCTTGCCATCGTCGATTGCCGCCTGCAGGGCGGGCGTCGCCACATAGCCGGGGGCGATGGCGTTTACCCGTACGCCGGAACGGCCCCATTCGGCGGCCAGGCCTGCGGTGATCGAGGCGACCGCCGCCTTCGCCGGCCCGTAGGCATGCAGCGGTGTCGAACGGAAGGTCGTCACCGAGGCGATGTTGACGATGGCGCCCTGCCCCCGCTGCGCCATGCGCTTGCCGAAGGCGACATTGCTGACATAGACGCCGCGTTGATCGACCGCGACGACGCGGTCCCAGACCGCCATCGGCAGTTCCTCCGGCGGCAAGGGCGGCTGCAGCACGCCGGCCGAGGCGACCAGGATATCGACCGGCCCGATCTCGCGGGCAACCCGTTCGGCCAGTACCTCGGTCTCCTCCACGCTGGTCACGTCCAGCCGGGCGTGGATGGCGCCCTTCAGATCGGCCGCCACCCGTTGCGCCAGCTCTTCATTGATGTCGGCGATGACCAGCCGCGCGCCGCGCGCCGCCATGTCGCGGGCGCAGGCTTCGCCGATGCCGCTGGCACCGCCGGTGACCACGGCGACCCTGCCGTCGAGCGCTCGGTTCATCGGCCTCCCTCCTTCTCGCTACGCCGGGTCCGGCGATCCAGCAACCAGTGGAAGACGAAGTCGGCCAGGCCGCGCCGCAACCCCAGTACGAAGACCAGAATGACGGCGCCCAGCACCAACCCGTGATGTTCGGTATAGATCGTCACGAAATGGTTGAGGGTCTGCAGCAGAATGGCGCCGACGAAGGGGCCCAGGAAAAGCTGCGTGCCACCCAGCATGATCATGAAGATCGCCTCGCCGGACATGGTCCAGAAGGCGAATTCCGGGTAGGCGCCGGAGACGAACAGCGCCAGGATGATTCCGCCGACCGAAGCCATGGTCCCGGCAACAACAAAGATCGCCAGCTTCATGCGCACCACGTTCACGCCCAGAAAATTGGCGCGCAGCGGGTTGTCGCGGATCATCCGCAGTGTATAGCCGAAGGGCGATTGCACGATCTGCCGCATGATCACCATGCAGGCGACGAAGACCACCGAGCAGAACATATAGAGCGTCATGCTGTCGTTCAGGTCGATCCCCAGGAAGGCGGGGCGCGGGATGCCGCCCATCAGCCCCTGGTCGCCACCGGTCAGCGACACCCAGGTCAGGATGATCGAGTGGATGAACATCTGGAAGGCAAGCGTCAGGAACGTGAAATAGATATCCTTCAACCGCACGCAGATCGCGCCGATGACCAGCGCCAGCAGCGCCGTGCCGCCGACCGCCGCCAGCATCGCCACCGGGATCGACACGTCGCCCGACTGCATCAGCAGGCCGAAGATATAGGCGCCGGAGGCGAAATAGGCGGCATGGCCGAAGGACACCAGCCCGGTGAAACCGACCAGCAGATTCAAGGACATCGCCAGCAGGCCATAGGCAATGACATAGATGACGAAATCGCGCATCGCCGGGTGCGGCACCAGAATGGGCAGCACCAGCAGCCCGGCCAGCAGCAAGCCGGCCCAGGCGAGGTCACGCAAGGAAGACCGGCCCAGCATCACTGCACCGGCCGGCCGAACAGGCCACTCGGCTTCACGATAAGGACCAGGGCCATGATGCCGAACATCATGCCATCGACGAACAGCGGGAAGCCCATTGAGCCGAAGGAGCGCGTCAGGCCGATCAGCAATGCCGCGACGAAGGCGCCCGCGATGGAGCCCATGCCGCCGATCACGGTGACGATGAAGCTTTCAATCAGGATCGACAGCCCCATGCCCGGCGTCAGCGTGCGGATCGGCGCGGCCAGCGCACCGGCGGTGCCGGCCAGCAGGCTGCCGATGCCGAAGACGCACGCATAGAGCAGCGTGGTGTTGATGCCGAGCGCGCCGACCATGGTGGGATTGATCGCGGCAGCGCGCACCACCTTGCCGAAACGGGTCTTGGCGATGCCGATCCAGAGCACCAGCCCGACGACCGCCGAAATGCCGATCATGAACACATAATAGGAGGGGATATACCCGCCGGCGATCTGCAACGGCGGCAAAGCAAAGGCCTGCGGCATGCCCATCAGCTTGTATTCGGCACCGTAGAGGATCTTAACCATGTCATCCAGGATCAGGATGAAGGCATAGCAGACCAGCAGCTGCATCAGCACGTCACGGCCATAAACCTTGCTCATGAACAGCCGTTCGAAGGCCATGCCGAAAATGCCGACGCCCAGCGCGCCGGACAGGATTGCCAGGGTGAAACTGTCGGTCAGCTGATAGGCGCTGAAGGCGAAATACGCCCCGATCATATAGAACGAGCCATGGGCGAAATTGATGACGCCGAGCACTCCGAAGATCAGCGACAGGCCCGATGCCACCAGGAACAACAACATACCGATGATCAGCCCGGTCGATACCTGTGTAACCGCACAGGACATTGATGACAGGCAGCCCGCGAGTGCTTCCAACTCCAAGGCCGTTCTCCCGTAAATTCCGTGGAAAAAAGGAGCGGCACCCGGGGAATCCCTTCCCCGGGTGCCGCAAGGTGCGTCAGGCGTACCCTTTCCGCTTTTTCCACTCGGTTTCGAGCTGGATGATTTCCGACCACGCAGGCGCGGTGAAGTTCTCAACATACGGGAACTTGCTGCTCGTCACACCCCAGGCGGCCGGATAGCCGATGATGGTGTGATCGTCCGCCCGCATGGTGATCTTATCTTCCACCGCGAAGGGCGAATCCAGCTCCATGCCTTTCACCTCGGCCGCCAGCGCCGCACCGTCAGTCTTGCCGTTGGTCCGTTTCAGGGCTTCGAAGATGAAATGACAGGCCAGGCGGTTCTGCCAGGACCAGTTGGTCGGCTCCTGTTTGGCGATGCCGTTATAGCCCTCGGCGAAGGCCTGATTGCCCGGCTTGTCCGGGTAGAACCGGTTGTAGCGATAGACCGTGTTCAGCCCGGCTGGCAGGTTCTTGATCGCGGTCAGCACGGGCGGATCACCGAGCCCGCCAGAGAAGAAGGTGATGTTGTTGAACAGGCTGTAGAGGTTCGACTGCTCAATGAAGGCAACGAGATCGCCCCCCCAAAGCGCCGAATACATCGCCTGCGGCTTCACCTGCAGGATCTTGGTGATGTTCTCGGTGTAGTCTGGCTGGAACAGCTTCGGCCAGACCTGATCGACAACCTCGACATTGGGATCGAAGACCTTCAGGTATTCCAGGAACTCCGCCGTGTTATCGCGGCCATAGGCGTAATCCGGCGAACAGGTCATCCACTTCTTCAGGCCCTTGGCTTTGGAGATGACGGAGGCATACTTGCCGCCCGCCACCGCGTCGTGGATGCCCTGGCGCGCACTGCGGAAGGCAGTCTTCACATGCAGCTTCGGATCGGCCGTGAGGGTCGAGGATTCCGAGCAGGTATGCAGGCAGAGCACCGACAAATCGCGAATCACCTCATGCACCGCGAAGGAGCCGGAGGAGGCCTCGCCGTCAATGATGATCTCGCAACCGTCATTGTTGATCAGGTCGCGCGTGACCTTGGCGGCCTCGTCCGGGCGGCCCTTGGAATCGCGGTCGATCAGTTCGACCGTGCGGCCGTTCACGCCGCCGGCGGCGTTAAATTCCTGCACCGCCAGCTGCACGGCGGCGCGGCTGGAGGTGCCGAGGATGGCGACGCGACCGGACAGGATGGTTGGCATGCCCACGCGGATCACCTTCGCCTGGGCGCCGGCGATATGCGGAAAGCCTGTGATGGTGGTGGCAAAGGCGCCGGCCGCTGCGGCGGAGCCGGCGCCTTTCAGAATCGTGCGACGCGACACGCCGCTCTTTTTACTGGCCATTGATTTCCTCCCTCAGGCCGTTCGGGCGAAAGGAGGTTCGCACGCCGGCCCCTCTTGTTTGGGTAGCCCGCCGCTACGCCTGACGGGCAACAGGAGTTTGGGGTTGGGAAAGCAACGTCGTCAATAAAAAATGAACTGCGAGTCATAAATCATTTTTTGTGCAATGCACCTTCGCGAATGCGAAACTCACCAGCCGCTAGGATTTCCTGATTCACGGTCTCGGCGAGAATCCGGCAGCCGAGCACAGTCAAATTTACCGAGTTTCATGCCTCTTCTTTCTTCGCCAAGAAGCTCTGCGCTGCAAATTCACGGTCACGCAGCGCGCGCCGCCTGATCTTGCCTGATGCGGTCTTCGGCAGGTCGGCGGTGAATTCGATGCGGCGCGGATATTTGTACGGGCCGGTCAGACGCTTGCAGTGATCCTGCAGCAGCTTCACGAGGGTATCCTCGCCGACATGTCCGGCCTTCAGCACGATGAACGCCTTCACCACCTCGCCGCGTTCCTCATGCGGGCTGGCGACGACGGCGCATTCGGCGACGCATTCATGCTCCATCAGCACATTCTCCACCTCCATCGGGCCGATGCGGTAGCCGGCGGAGTTGATGACATCATCCGAGCGTCCCTCGTAGAACAGATAGCCATCCTCGTCCATGCGGGCGAGATCGCCGGTCAGGAACCAGTCCGCGCCGCCGATCTTCATGTAATTGGCCGCCGTGCGCTCCGGCTCCTTCCAGTAGCCCAGCATGATCTGCGGGTTATCGGCGCGGATCGCCAGCCGGCCGGGTGTACCAGCGGGGGCGAATCTTCCCTCCATGTCGATTACTGCCGCCTCGGTGCCCGGCAGCGGCTTGCCCATGGAGCCGGGCTTCACCGCCAACGGCGGATAGTTCAGCACCGTCATCAGCGTTTCGGTCTGGCCGTAGCCGTCCAGCAAATCGACGCCGGTCAGCCGCTTCCAGCCGCGCACAATCTCGGGATTCACGCTTTCGCCGGCCGAAACGGTGAGACGCAGCGCCGACAGATCATGGCCCGACACATCCTCCTGCACCAGCCGGCGCAGCTCGGTCGCCGCCGCGCAGAACACCGACACCCGGTGCCGCGCCAGCGTTTCAAGCCGGAGCTTCGGGTCGTAGCGGCCATTATAGAAAACCACGGTCGATCCACAGCTCCACGGCCCAAAGATGATCGAGGTGCCGGCCTTGCTCCAGCCGGTATCCGCCGTGCACCACATCACATCGTCGGGCGTCAGCGTCAGCCAGTACCAGGCCGAGACGCGCCAGGCGAAAATGCCCCGGCTGGCATGCAGCACACCCTTGGGATGCCCGGTCGATCCCGACGTATAGTACATGATCGCTGGCTCGTCGGCGGCCAGCCGGGCTGGTTCGAACTGGTCCGACGCATCGGCCAGCACCGCGTCGAAATCCTCCCAATCGCCCTCTGCCGCCCCGACCGACAGGCAGGCCAGCAGATGCTCGCCGGAAGCGAACTTGCCGATATTGGGCAGGGTGGTGATGGCACCCGATGCTTGCGAATTCTTCAGGCGATAGGCGATGTCGCGCTCGGTCAGCATGTCGATGCAGGGGATCGGGATCGCGCCCAGCTTCAGGCAGCCGACCATCGCCATCTGCCATTCCGGGATGCGCGGCAGCATGATGATGACGCGGTCGCCGCGCTTTACCCCGCGCACCGCCAGCGCGTTGGCGACCCGGTTCGATAGTTCGGCTATGTCGGCATAGCTGAAACGCCGCTCGCACCCCCGGTCGTCGCACCAGATCAGCGCCGGATGATCGGGCCGCTCGCGCGCCCAGGCGTCGATCACATCGGCGCCGAAATTGAAGCTCTCGGGCACGTCCCAGCGGAAGGCGTCGCGGGCGGCCTCGTAGCTTTCCATCGGTATTCGCTGCATCGTTACATCCTCCCGAATGGCCGCTTTTACGGTTTTTATATTTTCTAACCCAGCAAGGCTCTTCGCTTCGTCCCCCTCAAGCCTGTGTGACGCTGATGATGCATTGTAAATTCCGGTGAGCTGATGGGGTGGCTGCCACCTTCACCGGGCATAGTATGATGCCAGCTGCGCCGTTGTGGCGCTGTCGAAGGAGGAGAGACCATGTCTAACGTGCATATCCTGACGACCGACCTCGCCAAGCGAAGCTTCCTAGCAGCCTGTCGGACTCGGGTTGACGAAACGAGGTTCGAAGGCTGTGAGAAGTGAAGTTATCATGGTTCCGGCACTTTCGATGCGACGGCGCAGTGAAACTGCGCGTTCAGGTTGGGCTGAGAGCGAACATGCGCTTCATGTTCCAGGCCATGGTGACGAGGCTCCACTCGCCTTTGACCTTGTCGAGGCCGCGCAGGGAGAACTGCCGGAAGCCCATCACCGATTTGATGATGCCGAACACCGGTTCCGGGGTCTGCTTGCGCAGGCCATAGGCTTTGCGGCCCTCGGGCGTTGCCAGGCGATGCATCATCGCCCGCAAGGCGGTCGGGTTCTCCGGCGCCGGCGGCTTGCCGCCCGGCTTCTTGCCCGTCCGCTTCGCCTTTTCCTCGCGCGCCTCGATCTTCGCCTTGGCCTCGGCAATGCGGGCCAGCCGGGCCTCGCGCAGGGCCAGTTCCTCCGGCACCGACATGCCGTCCGGCACGTCGGCCCGATCGGCCGCTTCCGCCAGCGCCAGCAGCTCGGCCACCTCGGCCTTCAGCTGCGCCTCGATCCTGTTGGCATGCTCCCACGACAACGCGCTGTGCCGGCTGGCATTGGCGTGCACCTTGGTGCCGTCCAGCGCCACCGTGCCCAGCTGCAGCATCCCCACCTCGCGCGCCACAGCCAGAACCTGAACGAACAGCTCCTCGATCTGCGCCAGAAAGCGCCGCCGGAACGTGGCGATGGTGTCGTGGTCGGGATGGTCGTTAGCGGCGATGAAACGGAACGCAACCGAGTCGTAGGTCGCCCGCTCCAGCTTGCGGCTCGAAAACACCCCCGTCGCGTAGCCGTAGACCAGAAGCCCCAGCAACATGCTCGGGTGATACGACGCCGAGCCCGAGCCGCGATAGGCCTTGACCATCGCCGACACGTCCAGTCGCTCGATCACCTCCACAACGAAGCGCGCCAGATGTCGCTCGGGAAGCCACTCGTCAACCGACGGCGGCAGCAAAAAGCCGGTCTCCCTGTCCACCTGGCGGAAATTGCTCATCGTCGCCCCCCTCAACTCCGAAAGAATCAATCAATGAAAGTGAATCTCATCCCGGCCCTCGGCTCAAGTCCGACAGGCTGCTAGTTCTGGCGCTGAGCAGCAGCTGGCTGAAGGGGCTGCATGTGCGCATGGAAATGGCGCCCGGCATGCCGCTCACCGCCGCACCGCCATCGCCGAGGATGCGGCGCGTCCCCGGCGGCGAAGGCGATCCCGGCCACGGCGGCGCTATCGGCGGCGGGGAGTCTGTCCCCGCCGCGTCACTCTCCAGATCAGCCGGTCCGGGCCTGCTTCTCGCGCAGCTTGCGGATCAGCGCCAGCACTTCGCCGACGATGCCTCGGCGAAACAGCAGTACGCAGACCACGAAGATGCCGCCCTGGATGATCGTCACCCAGGACCCCATCTGCGCCAGATAATTCTGGATGCTGACCACCAGGAAGGCGCCGACGACCGGGCCAAACACGGTGCCCATACCGCCCAGCAGGGTCATCAGCACCACCTCGCCCGACATGTGCCAGTGCACATCGGTCAGCGAGGCCAGCTGGAACACCAGCGTCTTGGTCGATCCTGCCATGCCCGATAGCGCCGCCGACAGCACGAAGGCCACCAGCTTGTAGTGATCGGTGCGGTAGCCGAGCGAGATGGCGCGCGGCTCATTCTCGCGGATTGCCTTCAGCACCTGGCCGAAGGGCGAATGGATAGTGCGGTAGATCACCAGCCAGCCGAACACAAAGATCGCCAGAACGAAGTGATACAGCGCAATCTCGCTGGTCAGATCGATGAAGCCCAGCAGATGACCGCGCGGAATGGCCTGGATGCCGTCCTCGCCGCCGGTGAACGGCGCCTGCAGGGCGTAGAAGAAGATCATCTGCGACAGTGCCAGCGTGATCATCGCGAAATAGATGCCCTGTCGGCGGATCGCCAGCCAGCCGAAGACCAGCCCGACCAGTGCCGCCGCCGCGGTGCCGGCCAAGATGCCCAGCTCCGGGGGCAGCCCCAGCACCTTCATCGAATGACCGGTGATATAGGCCGCCGTCCCTAGAAAGGCGGCATGCCCGAAAGACAGCAGCCCGACATAGCCCAGCAGCAGGTTGAAGGCACAGGCGAACAGCGCGAAGCACAACGCCTTCATCAGGAAGATCGGGTAGAAGAAATAGGGGGCCGCCAAGGAGGCGGCCACCAGCACGACGAGACCGAGTATGCGGATCATGCGGCGGCTCCTCTTACCGTGCGCGGCCGAACAGGCCGGCCGGCTTCAATACCAGCACGATCGCCATGATGATGAAGATCACTGTGTTCGAGGCCTCGGGATAGAAGACCTTGGTCAGGCCCTCGACCATGCCGAGGCCGAATCCCGTCAGGATCGCGCCCATGATCGATCCCATGCCGCCGATCACCACCACGGCGAAGACGACGATGATCAGGTTGGAGCCCATCAGAGGATTGACCGAATAGATCGGCGCCGCCAGCACCCCGGCAAAACCGGCCAGCGCCACGCCGAAGCCATAGGTCAGCGTGATCATGCGCGGCACATTGATGCCGAAGGCTTGCACCAGCGCCGGATTTTCCGTGGCGGCCCGTAGGTAGGAACCGAGCTTCGTACGCTCGATCAGGAACCAGGTGGCAAAGCAGATCAGCAGCGAGGCCACCACCACCCAGCCCCGGTAATTGGGCAGGAACATGAAGCCCAGATTCTGCCCGCCCTTCAGCGCATCCGGGATCGGATAAGGCAGGCCGGAGACGCCATACATCTGCCGAAACAGGCCTTCGATCATCAATGCCAGGCCGAAGGTCAGCAGCAGCCCGTAGAGGTGATCCAGCTTGTACAGCCGGCTGAGCATCGTCTTTTCAAGCAGGATGCCGAAAAGACCGACGAGAACAGGGGCGAGGAACAGCGACGGCCAGTAGCCGATGCCGAGCATGTTGAGCAGCAGCCAGGCCACGAAGGCCCCCATCATGTACAACGCCCCATGGGCGAAGTTGATGATGTTCAGCAGCCCGAAAATAAGGGCCAGGCCAAGGCTCAGCGTGGCGTAGAACGCGCCATTGATGAGCCCCAGCAGCAGCTGGCCGAACAACACTTGCGGCGGTATGCCGAGCAGTTCGAACATCCCAATCCCCGTCGGTCCGTTCAGGTGACGCTCAGCCCTTGACGAGCGGGCAGGCGGGGCTCATCGGGCCATAGGCATCCTCGCCCGAAATAGTACGCAGGACCTTGTAGTAATCCCACGGACCCTTGGATTCGGACGGCTTCTTCACCTCGACCAGATACATGTCGTGCACCATGCGGCCATCGGCGCGCAGGCTGGCATTGCGGGCGAAGAAATCCTTCACCGGCAATTCCTTCATCTTGTCGACGACCTTCTTGCCGTCATCGGTACCGGCTTCCTTGATCGCTTTCAGATAATGTGCGACGGCGGAATAGACGCCGGCCTGGGCCATGGTGGGCATGGCGCCATTATGCCTGGCGGCGAATTTCTTCGACCAGGCGCGGGCCTCGTCATCCATGTCCCAGTAGAAGCCGGTGGTTAGTTGCAGGCCCTGCGCGGTGTCCAGGCCGAGGCTGTGGATGTCGGACAGGAAGACCAGCAGCCCGGCCAGCTTCTGCCCGGCCTGGGTGATGCCGAATTCGCCGGCCTGCTTGATCGAGTTGATGGTATCGGCGCCCGCATTGGCCAGGCCGATGACCTGCGCGCCCGAGGCCTGAGCCTGCAGCAGGAAGGAGGAGAAGTCCTGGTTCGGGAAGGGATGGCGCACAACGCCCTTCACCTCGCCGCCGGCCTCCTTCACCACCTTGGAAACGTCTCGCTCCAGCGCATGGCCGAAGGCGTAGTCGGCGGTCAGGAAGAACCAGTTCTTGCCGCCCTGGGCCACGATGGCCTTGCCGGTGCCATTGGCCAGCGCCGTGGTGGAGTAGGTCCAGTGTACACCGGTCGGCGAGCAGGCCTTGCCGGTCAGGTCGGAGGTGGCTGCCGTGGAATTCAGATGCACCTTGCCCTTGCGGTTGGTGATTTCCTGAACGGCGAGCGCCACCGAGGAGGTTGGCACGTCAACCACGACATCGACCTGTTCGGCATCGATCCAGCGATTGACGATGCTGGAGCCGACATCCGGCTTGTTCTGGTGGTCGGCGAAGACCACCTCAATCTTCTTGCCGAGCACGGTGCCGCCGAAATCATCGACTGCCATCTGCGCGGCCAGGGTGGAACCGGGGCCGGCCAGATCGGCATAGGTGCCGGACTGGTCATTCAGCACGCCGATCTTCACCACATCATCGGAAACCTGCGCCAGGGCCGAACCGGCCGAAAGCGCCAGAGCCGCAACGCCCGCAAGCAACGCTGTACTATGTTTCATCGTAACCTCCCTTGGTTATCAGACACCCAGATAGGTGTGCAATTTGTCGAGTTGTGTCTCGACTTCGGCGTTGGGGATCATGTCGATCACCCTGCCATGTTCGACGATGTAGTGCCGGTCGGACACTGTGGCTGCGAAATGGAAATTCTGTTCGACCAGCAGGATCGTCAGCCCCTTTTCCTTCAGCTTGCGGATGACCGCGCCGATCTGCTGCACGATCACCGGGGCCAGGCCTTCGGTCGGTTCGTCGAGCAGCAGAAGATTGGCGCCGGTGCGCAGGATGCGGCCAATCGCCAGCATCTGCTGCTCGCCGCCGGAAAGCTTGGTGCCCTGGCTTTTCAGCCGGGTCTTCAGATTGGGGAACAGATCGAAGATTTCCTCAAGCGGCATGCCGCCGGGCTTCACCACCGGCGGCAGCAGCAAATTCTCTTCGACATTCAGGCTGGCGAAGATGCCGCGCTCTTCCGGGCAGAGCGCGACGCCCAGCCGGGCGATCCTGTTCGATGGCAGGCCGATGGTCTCCGTGCCCTCGAAGGCGATGGAGCCGCTGCGCTGCGCGACCATGCCCATGATCGCCCGCAAGGTCGTGGTCTTGCCCGCACCATTGCGGCCCAGCAGGGTGACGACCTCGCCCTGTCCGACCTCCAGGTTCATGCCATGCAGGATATGCGATTCGCCATAGAAGGCCTGCATATCCGTGACTTTCAGCAGCGCCTCAGCCATTGCCGGTCCCCAGATAGGCGCTGATCACCTCGGGCATTTTCGACACCTCATCATACGATCCCTCGGCCAGAATCTCGCCGCGCTGCAGCACCGTGATGACATTCGACAGATTGGAGACGACGCTGAGATTATGCTCGACCATCAGCACCGTGCGGTTCTGCGCCACCTTGCCGATCAGGTCGGTGATCCGCACGATATCCTCATGCGTCATGCCGGCCGTCGGCTCGTCGAGCAGCAGCATCTCCGGGTCCAGCGCCAGGGTGGTGGCGATCTCCAGCGCCCGCTTGCGGCCATAGGGAAGGTCGCCGGCCATATGGCTGCGGAATTCGGTCAGTCCGACCGCCTCCAGCAGTACCTCCGCCCGGTCGTTCAGCGCCGCCAGGCTGGCGTCGGATTTCCAGAAATGGAAGGAGGTGCCCAATTCGCGCTGCAAAGCGATGCGCACATTCTCCAGCAGCGACAGATGCGGGAAGACGGCGGAAATCTGGAAGGACCGCACCATGCCCTTGCGCGCAATATCGGCCGGGCTGGTTCGCGTGATGTCCTCGCCCTTGTAGAGGATGCGCCCCGATGACGGTGTCAGGAATTTCGTCAGCAGGTTGAACACAGTGGTCTTGCCGGCGCCATTCGGACCGATCAGGGCATGAACATCGCCCTTCCGGACACGCAGGCTCACGCCGCGCACCGCGAAGAAACCCTTGAATTCCTTGCTGAGGTCGTCCGTCTCCAGGACGAATTCGCCTGACGCCATTCCCGTTTCGCTCCCTGCGCGCCCGGACATTCCTTGCCACGCGATGGCGGTGTGCCCCCGAAATCGGCGGCACTGAGAATGACCCGGACCTTGCTTCCCTGACCTTCTCGTGCTGCTTCGGCCGGCAAATTTCTCTGCCCGTCGAAATGCCCCGGTTTCCGGAATCTGACCGCACGACTTATTCGGTCTTTTTTATTTATCTACCGACACTATCCAACATAGTCCACCCGCACAAGACACGAGGCGCACATAAAATACACCCAATGGAAATCGGTGCACCCCCTGCCGGCCGACGGACCGGCAGGGGCGCTCTGGATTACGCTTTCCTGGTATCGCCGCGGATGCTGGCCAGGAACTGGGCGACCTGGGCGCGTAACGCATCCGCCCCGCGCCAAAGATCGCTGGAGGAGGAGAGCAGTTGGTTCGACGCCGCCCCGGTATCCGAGGCGGCCTGGCGCGGTTCAGTCACTATGTCCTCACCTCACCGGACCAGGCCAAGCAAGCGATGACCGCCATGGGAATGACGGAGATGCTGGCTGATGCGATGAACGAATTATACGCCGCTCCTCTGCCGGGCATCTGGAAGGTGTGCTCGATACGGTCGAGCAGATCACCGGTCGCCCCGTCCGCACGTTTCAGGAATTTGCACGCGACCATGCAAAGGTGTTCCGCAGCACTTGATGTTGCGACTCCGGCTGAACCGCATCGCCGAGGAATATGAGATACGCTTCTGTGACTTCCGGGAAAACTCACCGACGCGCGCCGAAGATCAGACATCAAAACCGTACCGAGAGGCTGAAGGCTCCGAAATTGTCGGCCTCGTCCTGGGTCTCGAACTCCCGCGTGCGCAGCACGTGTGTATAACTGAGGCGCACGTTCCTCCAGGTCAGGGCGATGCCGAACTGGAGGTCGCCGACCAGCGGCTCCTTGTCCACGCTGCGGCTGTCGCGGAACGTGTTGCCGTCGAGGAAGATGTTGCGCGCGACCGCCCTCCCCTCCACGCCGGCGAACAGGTACCAGCCGAAGCCGTCCTGCGGCACGAAGAAGCCCGAGCCCGGCAAGCTGGGCTGGATGCGCGGCGGCCCATAGTCGAGCGGCAGGCGCTGGCCCAAGCGCAGCATCATCCCGGCGTTGGCGTAGGTAAAGACGTTGCCGAGGGCACCGCCGGCATGCGGCGTCACGTCGAAACCGAAGCCGGAGACCGGCTGCGAGATGAAGCCGCGCCAGCTGCGCTGGTAGGTCAGGACGACACCGGGCTCGTTCTTAAGCTGGGTATCCCATCCGCGCGGCTCCTGCGAGCCCGTGATCTCGTGGATAAGCGTCTGCGTCTGCTCGGCGAGCGAGGCCGGTCCGACGACCCCGAGCGTGAGCTCCAGCTGGTCGAGCCGACGGCCGGTCTCGGCGATCAGCCCGACCGAGCCGTACAGCCAGCCGGCATAGGGGCGGTCGTCGAGGGGCGGATCGCGCAGCGCGATGTCCTCCGGCGTGTACATGTTCTGGCCCATCGCATAGCTCGTCCGCACGGTGCCGCCCTCCGGGAACAAGGGGAACCAGCGGGCCGCGCCCAGCGCCCAGTCGGGCGTCCCGTCCGGATTGGACAGCCAGGAGGCGCGCACACCGTTCGTGTAGTTGCGGTCCGTGTCGTAGAAGAGATCGTTCTCGAAGACCAGGCTCAGGGTGCCGGGTTCCGTCTCGTCGGCCGCAACAGCCGGATGAGACCCTACAGAACCCGCGGCAGCCACCACCAAGGTGGATAACCATCTTCTCAATGGCGAGGGTGTCCTGACCTTTTGTCCCTGTCTCATTTGCATCCTCAAGCCATGGTGCTGATGGTACGTCGGAAGCGGATCAGGGCGAGGCTGAACAGGGCGGCTCCGATCGCGGCGATGGCGAGGAACTGCGGCCAGACCGCCGCGAAGCCCGCGCCGCGATAGAGGATCGCCTGGGCCAGCATCACGAAGTGTGTGTTGGGCGCGGCGAGCATGAGGTACTGCACCGCCTCCGGCATGCTCTCGCGCGGCGTCGAGCCGCCGGAGAGCATCTGCAAGGGCAGCAGCACCAGCATGAGCAGCAGGCCGAACTGCGGCATGGAGCGGGCGACGGTGCCGAGGAAGATGCCCATCGAGGTGGTCGCGAACAGATGCAGCGCCGCCCCGGCCAGGAATAGCGCGAGCGAGCCTTGAATCGGCACGGACAGCCAGCCCTGCACGACGGCGGTGAGCGCGAAGGCGGTGGCGGCAAGGACGACGAGCCCCATCGACCACACCTTGCTCGTCATGATCTCGAACGGCGTGACCGGCATGACCAGCAGATGCTCGACGGTGCCGTGCTCGCGCTCGCGGATCAGCGCCGCGCCGGTGAGGACGATAGAGAGCATGGTCACGTTATTGATGACCTGCATGATGGCACCGAACCACGACTTGTTCAGCTGGGGATTGAAGCGCACCCGGAGCGCCAGATCGACCGGCAACTCCGGAACCTCGCGATAACGCTGCGCGAAGGCGCGCACCTCGTCGCTCACGATGGTCTGGATATAGCCGCTGCCGGTGAAAGCCTGGCTCATGCGCGTGGCATCGACGTTGAGCTGGACCGTTGGCCGCCGCCCCGCCAGCAGGTCGCGCTGGAAGTTAGGCGGGATGTCGAGGGCGAAGGTGTCGACGCCGGCATCCATGCGGGCGTCCATCTCGGCCTGGTCGATCACCTCGGGGAGAACGAAGTACGGCGGGTAAAAGGCGCTGACGATGCGCCATGACAGCGGCGAGCGATCCTCGTTCACCACCGCGATCGGCGCCTTGTTGAGGGTCTCCGGCATGGCCGTGGCCGCCGTGTAGACCGACAGGGTGAAGGCGTAGACGATCAGCACCAGCATGATCGGGTCGCGGACCAGGCTGCGCAGTTCCTTGACACCGAGATGGAGAATATTGGCCGGGCGCATGGACTACCGCTCCTGCTTCTTGAGCAGCGCCGCGGACAGCCCGATCAGGATCGGCACCGCCAGCGCCAGCGGCACAAAGGCGGCATGCAGGTCGGAGAAGTTGAGGGCCTTCGAGAAGGTGCCGCGCGCGATGGTCAGGAAATGCGTGGTCGGGTAGATCTCGCCGATCACTCGGCCCACCCCTTCGAGGGACGAGACCGGGTCGATCATGCCCGAGAAGTTCGCCGCGGGCAGGATGGTGAGCACCGCCGTGCCGAAGATCGCCGCGATCTGGCTGCGCATGAAGGTTGAGATCAGCAGCCCCACGGCCGTCGCGGCGCCGACATAGAGCAGCGCGCCCGCCGCCAACGTCAGGAAGCTGCCCTTCAGCGGCACGCCGAAGACGGTCACCGCCAGCAGCGTGAGCAGCAGGAAGCTCAGGAAGGACAGCACCACATAGGGCAACTGCTTGCCGAGCAGGAATTCGAGCCGCGTGGTCGGCGTGACGTAGAAGTTGGTGATCGAGCCGAGCTCCTTCTCTTGCACCACGCTGAGCGCCGCGAGCATGGCCGGGATCAGCATGAGCAGCAGCGGGATCACCGCCGGCACCATCGCCACCAGGCTCTCGACGTCAGGGTTATAGCGGAACCGGGTCTCGATATTGACCAGCCCCGCCAAGGCCTCGCCGTAGCCGGCCTCGCGCGCCCTGGTCGCCAGCCAGTGGGCGTGAATCCCCTGCACATAGCCGCGGACGGTCTCTGCCCGTGTCGGCATGGCGCCGTCGATCCAGGCGCCGATCTGGACCCGCCGGCCGCGGGCGATGTCGCGCGCGAAGCCCGGCGGGATCTCGATCGCCAGACTGATGTCGCCTTCGCGCATTCGCCGGTCGAGATCGCCATAACCGGTAATCGGCGCCCGCTCGACGAAGTACCGGGAGCCGGCGAGGTTGAGCGTATAGTCGCGGCTGACGGTGGTCTGGTCGCGATCCAGCACCGCGAAGGTGAGATCCTCGACATCGAGGTTGATCCCATAGCCCATCACGAACATCAGGATGACGCTGCCGAGCAGCGCCAGCGTCAGCCGGATGGGATCGCGGCGCAGCTCCAGCGCTTCGCGCCGGGCATAGCTGATCATGCGTCGGGGGTCGAACTGGCGCCGCCAGCCCTGCGGTTCGACATGGCCTGCCGACGCGCCAACCAAACCGAGCGAAGCTGCCCCACCTGGTTGCCTTTCGGCGGCTCCGCCTTCCTGCGACGCCTCCTCCAGATGCGCCACGAATGCCTCTTCCAGGGTCTCCGCGCCCCGCTGCTGCACGATATTCGCCGGCGTGTCGGTGACCAGCACCCGGCCCGCATGCATCAGCGAGATGCGGTCGCAGCGCTCGGCCTCGTTCATGAAATGGGTCGAGATGAAGATGGTCACCCCGTCGCGGCGCGACAGTTCGACCAGCCTGCGCCAGAAGGCGTCGCGCGCCACCGGGTCGACGCCCGAGGTGGGCTCGTCCAGGATCAGCATCTGCGGCTCGTGGATCATGGCGACCGCCAGCGACAGGCGCTGGCGGATGCCCAGCGGCAGCTTGTCCGGCAGGGTGTCGATCACCGCGGCCAGATCGAATCGCTCGACCATTTCGTCCACCCGCCCTGAAATCTCGGCAGCGGGCACGTGGAACAGCCGGGCATGCAGCTCCAGGTTCTGCCGTACCGTCAGCTCGGTGTAGAGCGAGAAAAACTGCGACATGTAGCCGACGCGGCGGCGGGTCGCGAGGTCGTGCGGGTCCACCTCGTGTCCGAACAGCCAGGCCCGGCCTTCGCTCGGCGGCAGGAGGCCGGTCAGCATCTTCATCGTCGTGGTCTTGCCGCAGCCGTTGGAGCCGAGAAAACCGAAGATCTCACCCCGTGGGACACGCAGGTTCACATGATCGACCGCGGTGAACTCGCCGAAGCGCATGGTCAGATCCCGGGCCTCGATCGCGGTATCGCCATCGTCTGCCGGCCGCGGCGGAATCTCGACCGCCCGATAATCCCGGCGCTTGTCTTCCGGCAGCAGCCGGATGAAGGCCGCCTCCAGCGAATCCGCCCCCGTGCTCCGCAGCAGGCCTTGGGGCGTGTCGCTGGCCAGCACCCGCCCACCGTCCATTGCCGCCAGCCAGTCGAAGCGCGCCGCCTCCTCCATATAGGCCGTGGCCACCAGCACGCTCATGCCGGGCCGGGAACGACGGATGCCGGCGATCAGATCCCAGAACTGCCGCCGTGAGAGCGGATCGACGCCGGTGGTCGGCTCGTCGAGGATGAGCAGGTCCGGATCGTGGATCAGCGCGCAGCAGAGGCCGAGCTTCTGCTTCATGCCGCCGGATAGCTTGCCTGCCGCCCGATCGAGAAACGGCTTGAGCCCGGTGGCCTGGGTCAGCGCCTCGATGCGGCGCGCCCGTTCGCCGCCATCATGCCCGAACAGACGGCCGAAGAAGTCGAGGTTCTCGAACACCGTGAGCGTCGGATAGAGGTTGCGCCCCAGACCCTGCGGCATGTAGGCGATCCGCGGGCCGACTCCGCGGCGATGACGCGCATCGGCCATATCGCCGCCGAACACCTCGACCTGTCCCGTCTGGACCGCGCGGGCGCCCGCGATCAGCGCCAGCAGACTCGACTTGCCGACCCCGTCCGGGCCGATCAGCCCGGCCATGCAGCCCGCCGGGATGTCGATCGTGACCTCGTCGAGCGCACGCACCTTGCCGTAGCGCAGGGACACATCCCGCAGGCGGGCAACCGGCGGGGTACCGTCCCCGCCATCCTCGATCTGTGCATGTACATCCCGGCTCATTGCGGCAGCCTCGTCTGCAGTTCAGGCGGCCAATCCACCCGCGGGTCGAGCCGCACATAGGCCATGCCCGGCAGGCCGGTCTTGACCTGGAGGAGGTGCTCTCTGAGCAGGTCCGGGGCGATCCGCGCCTTGATGCGGAACATCAGCTTCTGGCGTTCTTCTTCCGTCTCCACCGTCTTGGGCGTGAACTGCGCGACGTCCGCCACGAAGGAGATTTCGGCCGGGACCACGTATTGTGGGGCGGCGTCGAGCACGAGCCGTGCCTCGGCTCCCAGCGCGGCCCGCCCGGCCTGTTCCGTCGGCAGGAAGAAGGTCATGTAGACATCGGTGAGATCGACCATGTTCAGCACCACGCCGCCCGGGGAGAGGACCTCGCCGGGCTGAGCGACGCGGTACTGGACACGCCCGTCACGCGGCGATTTCAGCACGCTGTCGTCGATATCGGCCTGGATGCGCTGGATGGTGGCCCGCGCCGCTTCCACCGAGGCCTCCGCGGCAATGACATCCGACTTGGCTTCCCCTATGGCGGCTTGCGCGGCCGCCGCCTGCGCCTCCGCGGCGCCGACCGCAGCCTTCGCCGCCTGAAAGGCGGCGCGGTCGTCGTCCAGCTTCGAGACGGGGACGGCGCCTTTCGGGGAGAGCTCCTCCGAGCGCGCGACCCTCCTTTGCGCGGCGTCGAATTCGGCCTTCCTCTGGGCTATGAGCGCCTCGGCGGCCTGCTTCTCGGCTTCGCGCTGGGTCACCCGGCTTTGCGCGGTCTCGATGCCGATGAGCGCCCGCCGCAGATGCGCTTCGGCCTCCCGGAACTGCGCCTCCAGGACGGCCGTGTCCATTTTCGCCAAGATCTGGCCGGCACGGACGAAGTCGCCCTCGTTAACCAGGATATCCCGAATCCGGCCCGCGGTCTTGGCCGCGATATCGATCTCGACCGCCTCGATCCGACCGTTTCCGCCAGCAAACCCGTCCGGCAAGTCCTGCGGTTGAAAATGCCACCAAGCAGCGACAGCAGCGCCACCAGCAAGCGCGATAAGGGCGATTCGCCACAGCCAAGTTCTAATCGGTTTGCGCATCTCGTCGTCCCTGTCGTTGTTGACCCTGCCGCTGGGTTGCTACCTTAGGGTAGGTACTCAATAAGGGAATTCTGGCGTCGGTGGATCTGTGATTATGGGATGGCCCGCCCCTCTCTGGAGCAATCCCAACGGATCGCTCTGAACCACCCCATCAAACTAGATCTGACAAAGTATTGCTAGATGTTGGGCTTGCCAACATCTACGCCAAATCCCGGGCTTCACCGGCCCTGCTGGATCGCGTTCTGCGACGATGGCGGGTGACGCATGGCGTCACTTGCCTGTAGCGCCGGAGGCGTGGACCTTCGGCGCATCATCAGCGTCGGAAGAAGCGCGGCCAGAAAGATCGCGCCGACGATAAAGAAGCTGTCGCGATATCCCAGCATATTGCCTTGGGCGTAGATCACGCGGCCGAGATAGTTCATCGCCCCGGCCTGAAGAATCGCTTCCGGTACCCCGGCCTGCGCGAGCAAGCCGGTCACATCGCGCAACAAGCCGGTCGTCGCGCTGTTGCCCGCGTGCTGCGCCGCCGTGAAGCTATCCACGTAAAGCTGCGAGCGTCTTTCGAGGGCAATTGAAAGCAGGTTGACGCCGAAGGCGCCGCCGAGTTGGCGCACGAAGTTGATCGCCCCGGAGCCCTGACCGAGCAGCGTCATCGGCAGCGCCTTGAGGGCGCCGGCGTTCAGGCTCGGCATGATGAAACCAAGGCCGATACGCCCCAGCATGATCCACCAGGCGAATAGCCAGAACGAGGTATTAGTATCCACGCCAGTCATTAGAAACGATGACAGCGCGAAGACCACCAAGCCGAACATGACCGTGACATAGGCCGGCGTCTTGTCGGTGAGACGCCCGGCTATCGGGAAGACGAGCGCCAGGATGAGCCCCGCCGGCATCAGCAGCAGGCCGGAGCGGGTCGGCGTGTAGCCCTGGATCGTCTGCGCGAACAGCGGAATCAAGAAGGTCGAACCGTAGATTCCCGCCCCGAAGATGAAGGCCACCACGGACGCGCCCGCATAGACCCGGTTCGTGAAGAGCTTGAGATTGAGCATGGGCGCGGGCGTGCGCAGTTCCCAGACGATGAAGCCGATGCCCGAGATAAAGGCGACGGCGAAGTCGCGCAGGATGGAATCGGCGAACCATCCGTCACGTTGTCCATTCGACAGGCCGTTGAGCAAGGTCACGAGGAACACCGTCATCAGTCCGAACCCGATCCAGTCGAATTTGCGCGGCGGTCCCGATGTTGTCCGTCCCGGCATGAAGAGGGTGGCGAGGAACAGTCCGACAAGGCAGAACGGCACGGCCATGAAGAACACATAGCGCCAGCTGAAGCTATCCACCATGATGCCGCCCAGCGTGGGGCCGAGCGCCGGGGCCAGCACCACGCCGATGCCGTAGATGCCCATGGCCGAGCCGCGTTTTTCCGGTGGGAAGACCTGGAAGATCACCTGCATGGCGAGCGGCTGAAGGATGCCGGCCGCCCCGCCCTGAAGGACGCGGGCCAGGATCAGCACGCCCTCGGCGGGGGCGAGCCCGCCCATGACGGAGGCGGCGATAAAGACTGTTAGCGCCAGCATAAAGGTCGCGCGCTGGCCGAGGGTCTCGACCATCCAGGCATTCAGCAGCATGGTCCCGGTCATCGCGGCGAGGAAGCCGGTGGAGAGAAGTTGCGCCTTGTCCTGGCCCATGCCGAAAGCGCCCATGATATCCGGCAGGGCTACATTGACGATGGTGGCGGTCAGGATGGTGGCGATCGTGCCCATCATGACCGTCGCCGTGACCAGCCAGCGATAGGACGGGCCGAAACGGGCAAACAGCCCCTCGATACTGTCCGGCCGGGGCGCGCTAGTCACCGGCTTTGGCCTCCAGCTCCACCATCATACCCGGCTTGAGTTCGCCGCTCTCTTGTTCAACGGCAATGCGTATCGGTAGCCTTTGAGTGATCTTGGTGAAATTGCCGCTCGGGTTGGGGTTGGGCAGCAGGGCGAACTCGCTGGTGGCGGACTGCCCAACGCGCGTGACCGCGCCCTCGAAGCGCCGCCCCGGCAGGGCATCGACAGTGATCGTCACGGTCTTTCCCGGCCGGAAGAAGCGGATGTCGGTCTCTTTGACGTTCGCCTCGACGCGCACCCGCTGCGGGTCATGCACCATCAGCAAGCGCTGGCCGGGGGTGACGTATTCGCCCTTGTCCACGAAGACCCGGTCCACAACGCCGTCGAATGGCATGACGATGGTGCGGTCTTCAAGGTCGAGCGCCGCCCGGGCCTTTTGTGCACGCAGCCGCTGTTCCTCCGGGCCGAGTTCGGCGAGCTGGGTGCGGAGCACCGTGAGTTCCCCGCGCGCGGCTTCAGCCTCGGCAAGGGCGGCGCGGGCATTTTCCAAGTCCGCCTGGGCGCTCAACGCCTGTTGTTTTGCCGTCTCCAGCGCCGCCCGCGTCTGATCCAGGCGCGCACGGGTAATGGCGCCGCTCGGCGCCAGCTTCTCCGCCCGGTCATTGTCCTGTCTGGCTAGATCGCGTTGCGCCGTCGCTCCTGCCAACGCGGCCTCCGCAGCCCTCACCGCTGCCTGTTTGGCGGTAATACGACTTTGCGTCTGACGGTCGGTGAGTGCGATGCGCGCTTCGATTCCCTCGCGGCGGCGGGCAATCCCGGCGAGTTGCGCGTCAAGCTCCTCGACGCGGAGGCGGCTTTCCCGGTCGTCGATCCGGATCAAAACCCTGCCTCTCTGCGTGGCATCGCCCTCGGTCACTTCGAGCGCCGTCACCCAACCGGGAACCCGGCTGCTCATGGCAACGATGTCGGCGGCGACACGGGCGTCCGTCACAAAGACATGGGTGAACTGCTGATACAGCCACCAGCCGCCGCCTCCGAGAACGATCAGCGCCGCCAGGATCGCGCCATACAGTCGCCATGGCCGGGTGCGGGCAGGAGGTGAAGCCGCCTCTGACCCAGCCCCCGTCTCCTTGTCGGGGGCTGTGCGCAGATCGGTTTCTGGATCGTCGCCCTGGCGTTCGAGACGGGTCACATGCTGGTCCACGGCCTACCCCTCATCGGTCTTCGTCCGTAGGCCACATCGCCCTTGGCACGCCGCCCAACTTGCCGGCGATCTGCTCCAAGACCTTCAGGCAAGTCGTTACCTCGGGATGGGATATGTCGGAGAAGATTTCCGCGCGCACCGCCGCTGCGGTTGCTTCGATCCGTTCCAGGACAGGGGCGGCCTCCGCGCGCAGATGAACCGATTTGGTGCGGCGGTCGCTAGCTTCTGTCCGGCGTTCGATCAGCCCCTCGGCTTCAAGCCGGTCCAGCGTGCGCACCAGGGTCGGCCCCCGCACCCCGACCGCCTCAGCCAATTCACGCTGGGTTGCCGCTTGGGGCAGGCGAGAGAGATGTAACAGGGTCAACCAGCGGGACTCGGTGAGGCCAAAGGTGGCCAGCCGCCGGTCGATCTCGGCGCGCCACAGCCGGGCGACCAGCCCGAGGCGAAGGCCGAATTGTTCCTGATCGTTGAGAGGATTCATCATCTCATTGCCTGCATGGTTCTCTTTGGTTACACTAATAGGTGGCTACCTATTGAATGTCCAGAGGTAGAGATTAAAGTCCTCCCACCTGCTCTGTCCGCAGCCTGGCTCGGAAAAGGCATTCCACGGCACTCATTGAAGGAGAACCACAATGTACCGGACGATCCTCTTGGCCTATGACGGCAGCCAGCACGGTCGTGAGGCACTGGATCAAGGGGCCGAACTGACCTCGCTTTGCCAGGCTCGTGTCTATCTCCTCGCCGTCGTCGCACACGAGTTGGGTGTCGCACTCGCTGAGGCGGCGGCCCCCTCAGACTTGCCAGAGCGTGAATATCAGGAAGTGCGCCGCGTGCTAACGGCGGGCGCGGAAGAGCTGCGGCGGGTAGGCCTCTCCGTCGAAACGCGTCTCTGCGCGGGCAACCCCGCCGAGGAGATCGGCCGAATGGCCCGCGAGATCGGCGCGGACCTGGTCGTCGTCGGGCACCGCGAACAGAGCGCGCTTGCCCGGTGGTGGGGCGGTTCCGTCGGCGCTTCGCTGCTCGCCCATGCGCCATGCAGCGTGCTGGTGGCCGTCTCGGGCACGGCGCCCGCGCGATGATCGAAGCGATGTCAAATTCATTTCGCCTGATTGATTCAGTGCCTGCAACAAACTCCAACATGCTTCGTTACTCATTGGGTGCACGCGTCAGGCGGCCCGCAAAGTGTACAAGAATCAGGAGTTGGGACAATGGCAATGATGAACCAGGCGAATGGCCAGGGTGAAGAGATCTTCGATGATGATGGCGACAATCTCATCGAAACCGGTGTCGGCTTCGACACGGTAATCGGCGCCGCAGGCAACGACACGATCTCCACCGGCATCGGGTTCGACTTCATCGATCTCCGCGCGGACAGTTCCGGCGCGAATGAGGTCCAGGGTGGCAAGCAGGGCGACACGATTTTCGGTGGAGGTGGCAGCGAGACCCTTGGCGGCGGCCAGGGGCATGATTCCATCGATGGCGGCGCTGGCGACGACATCATTATCGGCGGCAAAGGCAAAGATATCATGACCGGCGGTGACGGCGCCGATACCTTCGTTTTCTATGAGGAGAGCGGGGCGGATATCATCACCGATTTCGACGCTTCCGCGGATTTCATCAAGGTCGTTAGCGACTTCAACGGTACCGGGATTGCGACGGGGGCTGACGTTCTTGCCTTGGTCACCTATGCCGATGGCAATGCCATGCTCGACCTGGGCGGAAGCAATCGCATCACCCTGGAGGGCGTGGCGGCTGATTCCCTGACTGCAGATAACTTCATCGTCTTCACCGACGATGACGAGAGCGATGACGGTTCCGGAGAAACACCCGAGCCCGAGGTTTCGGTCGGAACCGAAGGGGATGACCTTCTCGAAGGTGCCGAAGGTGCCGAGACCTTGTTCGGTGCGGCCGGCAATGACACCCTCACCGGCGGCGATGGAGCGGACGTATTGCGCGGTGGCAGCGGCGATGATTCCATCCAGGGCGGCGCCGGTGATGACTACCTCGTGGGTGGGCGCGGCAACGATACGATGACCGGCGGTGATGGTGCCGACAGATTCCTGCATCTGGAAGGACAGGGCGAGGACGTCATTCTGGATTTCCAGATGTCTGACCGCCTGCTCCTTCAGGCTGAATATGGGGATATGTTGTATGATGCCGCATCGCTGCTGGATGCAGTGCTCTATACCGACGAAGGCGCTGTCATCGAGTTTTCCGACGGCGACTCTGTAACCCTTATGGGGGTGGCAGAGGGCAGCTTGACCGCCGATAATTTCGAGATCATCGGATAATAATTTACCGTCCGACAGAGACGATGGCCGTCCGCCCTGCGCGGACGGCCATTTCTGTGTCGCGGAGTTCCGCTGGAACCAGCCGTTCCGGATTTTATCTGCTGAAGGGTGTCCGGATAGTCGATCATCGGGGATGCAATCGAGCTAATATTAGAATGCATTGTAGGGTATCGTTGTGACCAACTGGGCCTGCAGACCGTGGGGCAGCAATTTGGACCGTATCTTCATCGGCGCAGGTTTTCTGGACAGCTGCCCGGAGCTGACCCGCTTCGTTTATGAATATTGGCTGAGAAAGGCGGGTGAGCGTCGGCTAGCCTACAGAGAGGATATTGAGCCGGCAGACCTGATTCGCGCGCTTCCCGGGGTCACGTCCGTCAAGGTGTTGTAATTTTACGGATGGCCTGAGGTCATGATCAGGCGGCTTTGGTGGTTATGCTGAGAATAGGGTCAATCTCCTCTTTGTTGATGTCTGCGAAGGCCTCAACCATCATGTAGCGGCTGGAGATCAGCCACTCGTCATTTCTGCGCGAACAGACGGTCGGGACTGTCAGGAATTTCGTGTGTGGGCGGGCATAATGGGCAAGAAGGAGTCCCACTATGTCCCGACGCGAGACTCCACCTCGACCATACACCTCGATGGTCACCCGGATTACATCGGCAGCGCCGATGAAATTACACCACTTCCGCGGACGCTAACTTTCCATTTCCAGCGCACTATCCGTGAGGTGCAACCCTGACTTTCATGAATTGCCGATAGATAGGCTTGACCTTCCCGGCACTGGAAGCCCTATCTTGACGGTAGCGCGTGCGATGCCCGGTGAACTGCGGCCATTCGCAGCCCGGAAACTCTGCGGCGTGGCAATATGCCATTCCCCCAAGAGGAACTGACATGGACCATCACGGCCATCAGGATCACGGCGACCATGCGCGTGCTAAAGACAATGGCGCCCTGACCGCAATCGATCCTGTGTGCGGCATGCGTGTCGATCCGCACACGACGAAACACCGTGCCGCTTTCTCCGGGCGCACCTACTACTTCTGCTCCACAGGTTGTCACGACAAGTTCGTGGCGGCGCCGGAGCGCTATCTTGAAGAGCAGCCTTCCGGCAAGGAGCCGGATACGGGGGCCATCTACATCTGCCCGATGCACCCTGAAATCCGCCAAATCGGCCCCGGCAACTGCCCGATCTGCGGCATGGCGCTGGAGCCGGCGGAGGCTTCGCTGGACGAAGGCCCGAACCCGGAACTTGCCGACATGTCCAAGCGGTTCTGGATCGGTCTCGCACTGGCCGCACCCGTCTTCCTGCTGGAAATGGGCGGCCATCTGACGGGATTGTCGCATCTGCTTCCGGCGCAGATATCGAACTGGGTCCAGCTCGTCCTGGCCACGCCGGTCGTGCTCTGGGCGGGATGGCCGTTCTTCGTCAGGGGCTGGCGGTCGGTGGTGAACCGGTCGCTCAACATGTTCACCCTGATCGCCATGGGAACCGGCGTTGCCTGGCTGTACAGCATCGTCGCCACTCTGGCGCCAGGCATCTTCCCCGAGGCGTTTCGCAATGCAGAGGGGGCGGTGGCCGTCTATTTCGAGGCGGCGGCGGTCATCACCGTTCTGGTGCTGTTGGGGCAGGTGCTGGAACTGCGGGCGCGGGAGACGACCTCCGGGGCGATCAAGGCGCTGCTCGGCATGTCGCCGACGACGGCGCGCCGGCTGTCGGATGATGGTACGGAAGCGGAAGTCGATCTGGATCGCGTCGAGGCCGGCGACCGGCTCAGGGTCCGCCCGGGAGACCGGGTGCCGGTCGATGGGATGGTCACCGAAGGCGGCTCCAGCGTCGATGAATCGATGGTGACCGGCGAATCCATGCCGGTCCGCAAACAGCCGGATGACAAGGTCATCGGCGGGACGATCAACGGCCAGGGCAGCTTCATCATGCGGGCGGAAAAGGTCGGCCGCGACACGATGCTGGCGCAGATCGTGCGCATGGTGTCCGAGGCGCAGCGCTCGCGAGCACCGATCCAGCGGCTGGCGGATGTGGTCTCGTCGTGGTTCGTGCCGGCGGTCATCCTGACCGCGCTGCTGGCCTTCGCAGCCTGGACCCTTTGGGGCCCTGCGCCGGCAATGGGTTATGCGCTGATCGCCGCGGTCAGCGTACTGATCATTGCCTGTCCCTGCGCGCTCGGACTGGCAACGCCGATGTCGATCATGGTGGGCGTCGGCCGGGGTGCCCAGGAGGGCGTCCTGATCAAGAATGCCGAAGCGCTGGAACGCATGGAGAAGGTCGATACCGTCATCGTGGACAAGACCGGCACCCTGACGGAAGGCCGGCCGAAGGTCACCGCGATCAAGACCCTCAGCGGGTTCGCGGAAGATGATCTGCTCCGCCTGCTCGCCAGCCTCGAACAGGGCAGCGAGCACCCTCTCGCCGCCGCCATCGTGGCCGCCGCCAGGGAGCGTTCGCTCGATCTGCTGCAGGCCGGCGACTTCGATTCGCCGACCGGCAAGGGCGTGCTGGGTACGGTCGATGGACGAAAGCTCGTGGTGGGCAATGCCCGGTTCCTCGCCGAGCACGAAGTCGAAACCGGTCCGCTTGAAGAAATCGCCGACACGCTGCGCCAGGACGGTGCGACGGCGATTCTGGCGGCAGTTGACGGTAAACCTGCCGGAGTCGTCGCGATCGCCGACCCGGTAAAGGAATCGACGCCGGCAGCCATAAAAGCGCTGCACGCCGATGGCATCGCCGTTGTCATGCTGACGGGCGACAACAAGACCACGGCACAGGCGGTTGCCAAGAAGCTCGGCATCGACAGGGTGGAGGCCGAGGTGCTGCCCGAACAGAAGGCGGCAATCGTCAAGCAGCTGCGCGACGAGGGACGGGTGGTCGCCATGGCCGGCGATGGCGTGAACGATGCCCCGGCGCTGGCCGCGGCGGATGTCGGCATCGCCATGGGCACCGGCACCGATGTCGCCATCGAGAGCGCTGGCGTGACGCTGCTGCGTGGCGATCTGATGGGCATTGTCAGGGCACGGCGCCTGTCCGAGGCGACGATGCGGAACATCCGGCAAAACCTGTTCTTTGCCTTCATCTACAATGCGGCCGGCGTGCCGGTCGCGGCGGGCATCCTCTATCCGTTCCTGGGCATCCTGCTGTCACCGATCGTCGCCGCCGCCGCCATGGCGCTGTCCTCGGTCAGCGTCATCGGCAATGCCTTGCGGTTGCGTGCCGTCAGGCTGCGCGATTGAGGACATGCAAGATGACGGTGCTGCAATCGACGATCACCTGTCCGACATGTGGGCATGTCTCGGTGGAGACGATGCTGGAGAATGCTTGCCAGTATTTCTACGAGTGCGGGGGCTGCAAAAGCCTGCTTCGGCCCCTGCCTGGTGATTGTTGCGTGTTCTGCTCCTATGGCGACACGCCTTGCCCGCCGATCCAGAAATCGCGGGCGAAGGGGCATGCAGGCGGGTGTTGTGCCCAGGATGGCGGTTGATCTGCATCAATGTGCTGGCGCTGGATTGCAAGCAAGATGCCGGTGCTGGAAAAGGATAGGCGTGACGGTATGAAACGCGGACTGGCAAATATCGTGCGGATGGCGGCCCTGTGCTGCCTGCTGCTGGTGTTTGCCCCGCACGCGTTCGCTGTGGATGTTGGCCCGGGCGATGGCATGCGGCAGGCCACGCAGTCTTATGGGGCGGAGGATGCGGTTTCCGTGCGGAGCGTTGCCCATCCTTGTGACAGGGCCACCGCCGCAAATCTTCTCGACTGCGGATGCACTCAACTCTGCCTTGTTTTTGGCGTGCTGCCGGCGGCGATAGGCATTGATGATGCCGGGAAGGCGGGCACTATTTCCGCCAGACCTTACCGGGTCGCGCGTGCGGGGCTCTCCCCCGCCAAACATCCTCCCAGGTCGCTCGCTCTCGTCTGATGGCGCCTCGCGTTTGTCGCGAGGCCTTGGCGCCGCCTTTAAGCGGACGGCGTTTCCCTCATCGACAAGCGAGCAATCACATGAAGACCAAACAATCGGGCTTTCTGAATACGCCGGCAGGCTATGCGGTTTGCCTCATGCTGGCGGCGCTGGCGATCTTTCTGTGGGTCGAATATCGGCTTCAGGTCGCCGATGCGCTGCCTCTCTTCCTGCCCCTGCTGATCTGCATCGGCCTGCATTTCTTCATGCATCGGGGCCATGGCGGTCATGGCGATGGCAAATGAACGATCTCAGAAAAGGAACAAGATCATGAGGAAGTTAATCCGGCCCGCTCTCATCGGCGCGGCTTCAATGGCGTTTCTCTTTGCCGTCCATGGCGCTGACGTGACCCGGACTGCCTCGGCGCAAAGCACGGGAAGCGGGCAAGGCAATCAGGCGGACACCGCTGTTCCGGGTCAGCGCATGCCCGGTTCCGGCATGGGTTCCGGCATGGGACCCGGAATGGGTTCTGGGATGGGTATGGGCCCCGGCATTATGCAGGGACAAGGCATGATGCAGGGACAAGGCATGATGCAGGGACAAGGCATGATGCAGGGGCAAGGCATGCCGGGCATGATGGGCCAGGGCATGTTGCATCCGGGCATGAGGGGCCCCGGAATGATGGGCCCCGGAATGATGGGCCAGGGCATGATGCATCCGGGCATGATCTATGGCATGCCGGGCCGTTACGAGCAGGAGATCGCGCCGGAACAGGTCAGGGAGATGCTGCAGCGCCGCCTCGACTGGCACGGCAATCCGCGGCTGAAGCTCGGCGAGATCAAGCCGACCGAGCATGGCGAGATTCTGGCCGATATCGTCACCCGGGAGGGCTCGCTGGTCCAGCGGCTGGCGATCGACCGCCGGACCGGCGCCCTGCGCCAGGTCGATTGAAGGAAAGGAGAACGCCATGTGGCAGAACTGGCACCAGCCCGGTGCGATGATGGGCTATGACGGTGGCGGATGGTTCTGGGGAATGGCCTTCCACGGCCTCTCGGCCATCCTGTTCATCGCCGTGCTGGCGGTGGTCCTCAGCCTGCTGTTCCGATGGCTGGGGGTAGGGCATCGGACGCATTCGGCAACACCGTCTCATAACAGCGCGCTAGACATCCTCAAGGCACGCTATGCTCACGGGGAGATCGACCGCGACGATTATCTGCAGCGAAAGGCGGATTTGTCCTGACCGCTCCGTGACGGCATGCGACGACCCGTGGCCCGGGCAGTTTCGCCTGGGTCACAGGCCTGTCTGTTTCCCGGAAATCACCGTGGCCAGACCGGGTGATGATCGTCGATCACCAGTTCATGGCTGTGCCGCAGCGGTGCGTGCCGGTGCGGGTGGCTGTGCGGCTCCGGCCCTTCCCAGCCTTCATGATCATGCTGGTGGTGCGCGTCATGGACATGCGCATGGGTATGCGCCTGTTCGGGATGATCGTGCGGCAGCACGCTGGGATCGCCCGCCGGCCAGACCAGCGCGGCGATCATTGTTCCCACCGCCGCGATCGCTGCCAGACTATAGAAAGCGGCCTCTAACCCGAACACGGCACCGAGCCAGCCGGCCAGCGGATAGGTCAGCAGCCAGCAGGCATGCGACAGGGCGAACTGCGCGGCGAACAGCGCCGGCCGGTCCTCGGCATGGGAGGAACGTTTCAGCAGCAGCCCGCCCGGCGTCTGCACCAGCGCCGAGGCCGCGCCCAGCAGCAGCCAGAGGGCCAGCGCAGCGGCGTAACCCTGGCTTATCGCCGCGACAGGCAGCAGGGCCGCAAGGCCGACGCCGCCCGCCAGCATCACCAGCCGCGCGGACAGACTTTCCAGCAGGCGCGGCAGGGTCAGCGCCACGATCATCGATCCCAGCCCGTAGGCGGCGAAGAACAGCGCGACATCGCGGTCGCTGCCGCCGAGCGTCTCGCGCACCAGAATGACAGTGTTGACGATCACCATGGCGCCGGCCGCCGCCACCGCAAGGTTGAGCGCCAGCAGCCCGCGTAACCGGGGCGTAGCGAGATAGAGCCGCCAGCCGCGCGTGAGGCGCTGGCCGAAGCTCGCCTGTTCCGCTGCCGGCTGCGGCGAGGGCAGCCGCACCGAGACCACCAGCACGGCGGAGGCGAGGAAGCCGAGCGTCGTGCCGAGGAACAGCCAGTGGAAGCTGATGAGGGTGAGTAGCAGCCCGGCCAGCAGCGGGCTCAGCAGCGATTCGAGGTCATAGGCCAGCCGCGACAGCGAGAGCGCCCTGGTATAGTCGCGCTCCTCGGGCAGGATGTCGGGAATGGTCGCCTGGAAGGCCGGCGTGAAGGCGGCGGAGAAGGACTGGAACAGGAAGACCAGCGCATAGATCTGCCAGATTTCGGTGACGAAGGGCAGCAGCAGGACCAGCGCCGCCCGGCACAGATCGAGCGCGACCAGAAGCCG